>JBAVYF010000241.1:0-5183 GCA_049698655.1 Occallatibacter sp.
CAACAAAGCGCCGGCCACCATTATGAATAGCGAGATCACCATGGTGCGCTTGTAGCCCACCATCTCAATCAGCTTGGCGCTGGGCACCGAGAAGACCAGGTAAGCGAAGAACCAGGCGGCTGTCGCCAGCATCGCCGGTCCGTGAGTCAGCCTGAAGACCTCCTCCAGCTTGGCCACCAGCTGGTTGTTCAGGCTGGTGAGGAATCCGAAGATGCCGAAAAGGATGGTGACTGTGATGAATGGGATAGTGTAGTTGGGCGCGCTCGCCGCCGGTGATGTGGATCGCGTAGCCATGAAAGATTTTCCCCGCTTCCTGTTGAAAGAATTGCCTGGTCTTCGCTGTTTTCCCACGGCTTGCCATTGCTTCCCCGGAGTCATAACGAAGCTGTAAGGGCGGCATTCTACGACACCCGGTGAGCGCCCCCCGAGGCGTGGCAGATGTGAATCTGGGGTTCAATGCCGAATTTGGCTGCATAGCGTTTGCCCAGCTCTTTGGCAAAGGCCTTGGCCTGGCTCTGTTCCACCAGATTGATGGTACAGCCGCCAAAGCCTCCGCCCGTGAGCCGCGCGCCGATCAGCCCCGGCAACTGCTGCGCCAGCGCCACCATGGCGTCGGCCTCAACGCAACTGCCCTCGAAGTCCTTGCTGTAACTCGTGTGCGCCTCGGCCATCAGGCGGCCCAGTTCGGCCATATCTCCCTTGAGCAGCGCCCTGGAGGCGGCCACCGTGCGCAGATTTTCGCTAATGACGTGGCGCGCGCGCAGGAGCGATTTGGGCGCCATCTCATGGCCCCATTTTTCGAGGTCTTCCAGCGTTGCATCGCGCAGGAAGGGCACGGGGCCGCGGTGGCTGTTGATGACGGCGCAGGCCGCCTCGGATTCGGCGCGGCGAGTGGGGTAGTCGCCGCCCGCAACCGAGTGCTTGACCATGGTGTTGGCAATCACCAGCGCCACGTTGGCCGGAATCGGCGCCAATTGAAAGCTCAAATCGCGGCAGTCCAGCAGCAGGGCGTGGTTTTCCTGGCCGTTGGCGGAGATGAACTGATCCATAATGCCGCAATTGGCGCCGACAAACTCGTTTTCGGCGCGCTGGCAAAACCGCGCCAGCACGGGGCCCGGATAGCTGACGCTGATGAGCGACAGGACGGCCAGCGCCGTCGCCACCTCAACGGCGGCCGAACTCGACAGCCCCGACCCCAGCGGAACGTCTCCCCACAGGCTCAGGCTGAAGCCGGGAATCGTGTGGCCTTCCCCGGCCAGGATCGCGACCACCCCGAGCGGGTAATCGCTCCATTGCTTGCTACCTCTGGCTGGCAGCAATGCAGCCTCAAAGCTTCGCTCCTCGCCATAGTTTTCTGAGTAGACGACGATTTTGCCGTCCGAGCGCGGCGAGATGCCTGCCAGGGTGGCGAAGTCGATGGCCGCGGGCATCACAAAACCCTCGGCATAATCGGTGTGCTCGCCGATCAGGTTGACGCGGCCAGGCGCGGCAAAGACAGCCGGCTCGTCCTGGAAGCGGGCAAGGTGCATGGTGCGCAAAGCTTGAGGGTCGTGCATTAGGGTCACATCCTAGATGGATTGTAGATCAACAGTCATCGGCCAGAAGTCGGACTGGCCGGGAGAAAGCACCCGAGACCATGACCCGGTTTTTGCCAGCGTGTCTACCGGAACGGTGGCCGGCTCCAGCGCAACGCAGGTTTGTTTCGGTCCCGGCCTCTCCGGCCAGCCGCCGTAGCAAATCCACAGTCCCAGGTAGGGCGTGGCCGCTGGGTCAAAGCTGACCTTGATACGCACTCCCGCCTGAGTCCGCTCCAGCGCGCACCTGTTTTCCGACGCGGACAACGGGCCGGCAAACAACTTGTCGCCGATGCCTGACTCTGGCGACAGGGCCAGGCTCAGGTCGGTCTCTCCGCCATGGGTCAGCGTAGCGATGGGCCAGCTCACCCGGTCGCCATTCTGGCCCAGGCGACCCCCGCCGGAACCCTCCAGGCGCAGTTCGCGAATGGAGTCCGGCAGGACGACCCTGTCTCCTGCTTCGGCCGTGAACAGGGGATGCGCCGCCCAGGACCACGGAACCGGATAACTGCCAGTGTTGGTCACCGTATAACCGAGGCTCAATCGCCAGTTCTTGCCTGTTTCAGTCAGTGTCGCTGTCCGCTCCAGCACAAGAGGCAGCGAGAAAGACTCCCCCGCGAAAGGTGGCCAAGTCTGAACTGGCAGCAGCCGGCTGCCATGCCACCCGCCACAAGTCGCCGTGGTCGGGAATGGCGGCCGGACCGGTAGCGGTCTCCACCATGCACTCGGCCACCGAAGGCAGGCACTCGTCCCAGCCGCTGGCATCGCCCGCGTCAAACGGCATTGTCCGAGTGCGCGGCGCGTATGCGGCGAGCGGTGCCTGAAGCAGCTCGTGACCGTTTACGCGTATGGAAGCGATCTTGCCGCCGAGGTGGGGAAGGATGGTCACCGAGCAACTTCCCGCCCGAAGAAGAGTCTTGCCTTCCCCGACTTCCATTCTGTTTGCCTCTGCCATTTTTCTATCCTCCTGTGACTTCCTGGCAGGCGCGCAGGCGCTGGGCGGCGTCCTCGGGGGTGATGTCCCGCTGCGGCATGCCCAGCATCTCAAAGCCCACCATGAACTTGCGCACCGTGGCCGAGCGCAGCAGCGGGGGATAGAAGTGGGCGTGGAAGTGCCACTCCGGATGCGCATGCGCATCGGTCGGCGGCTGGTGGAAGCCCATCGTGTAGGGGAAGCTGGTCTGGAAGAGATTGTCGAAGCGGGTGGTCAGCCGCTTCAGAGCGTCGGCCAGTCCCTCCCGCTCGTCCAGGTTAAGCTCAGGCAGCGCTCCCAGATGGCGGCGGCTGACCACGAGCACCTCGAAGGGCCAGACGGCCCACCACGGAACCAGGGCCGCAAAGTGCTCATTTTCAAAAATGACTCGGCCTTGAGCGGTTGGGGTGACACGCTCGGCGGCCAGGTAGTCGCAGAGCAAACAGTGGCTGGTGCGGCTGAGGTGTTCGCGCTGGGCGCTCGTCTCGGCAGCCGGTTCATCGGGCACAAAGTCCGTGGCCCAGATCTGACCGTGGGGATGCGGGTTGCTGGCGCCCATCATAGCCCCCCGGTTCTCAAAGATCTGCACGTACTCGATCCAGTCCAGGCTGCCCAGCTCCTCATATTCCCGCGTCCAGGCGTCCACCACGCGGCGAATCTCCGGGCGGGTCATGCGGGCCAGGGTCAGGCTGTGGTCGGGATGGAAGCAGAGCACCTTGCACAGGCCGCGGGCGGACTCGGCCACCAGCAGCGGCGAGGCCGGCGGCTCGGTCACGGACGGAGAATCCGGCAGCAGGGCGGAATAATCGTTGACAAACGAGAAGACGCCTTCATACGCAGGGTTCGTGGCTCCGCCTGCCCGCTGATTGCCAGGGCACAGATAGCACTGCGGATCGTAAGCGTCCCCCGAGGGCGCGGCATTCTGACCCACCTCTCCCTGCCAGGGACGTTGAGTGCGGTGCGGCGAAACCAGCACCCAGGACTGCCGCAGGGGGTTCCACCGCCGATGCGGAAGCTGACTTATCTTTTCCATGCAAACTCCAGAATCAGTTATGCGCTTGATGATGATAGTTCTACCATAGCCGCCGCAGCCTGGCTGGGCTCAGAGTCACGCGTCAAACCGGGCCGGGTTTCGCGGGTCAGGAAGCGGCTTGAAATGCGAAAAACGATAATATTCTTCCTATCCTACTTTCGACGGATACATGCCGATATGGGGCGAGCGTAGGATGTTTTCGATTCAGAAATCTTCATTTCAATCGACTTGGCGATGGCCAATGGAGAGCGGAATTGGGAATTCTGAACATTCACGGCTCGGTAGGGCGGGTGAGGGGTTGTAAACGGCTTCAAAAGCAAACGAAAGCAGCTTCACAATCGCGGCAACTCACTCTACGCATCGCCAGGAACTTGTTTCAGGAGGCTGTTGTGAGATTCATCAATGCAAAGCATGTGCGCGCACTACTGCTCGTCATCCTCGTTGGCTTGGTCTGTTCGGGGCTTATCGCTTATGGACAAGGCACCAGCGCCAGCCTGACGGGCAATGTTACCGATCCAGCCGGAGCGGCTGTGGCCGGAGCGACGGTAACCGTCACCAACATCGACACAAACTTTACGCAGTCAGTCAAAACGGACGGTGTAGGAACGTACCTGATCAGGCCCTTGCCGATCGGCAGGTATACACTTGCCATCGATGCCGCCGGCTTTGCCCGCTATGTGCAGAAGGGCATCGTACTGACGGTCAATCTGGCCGCGACGCAGGATGTGCGCCTCAAGGTTGGCGCAGGCAAGGCAGAGACAATCTCTGTTACGGCAGATGCCGAGCTGATTAACACCTCCTCTGCCGAACTGGGATCGACGGTCAATGAAGCCGCCATCTCCCAGCTCCCGCTCGACGGACGCGATCCTTCGAGCCTGGTTCTGCTGGCGCCGGGCACCGTCAACGTTTTGAATCACGGCGGCGAAGGCATCCAGACAGGCTTCTCCTTCCCGACCGAGACCGGCGCCAGCGCCGCCGGCGGCCGCCAAGGCAGCACGTTCTATATGCTCGACGGCGTCACCAACATGGACAACTACAACCTGCTGACCTCGCCCTTCCCGAACGCCGACGCCACCCAGGAGTTCAAGGTCATCACCAGCAACTACGGCGCCCAGTTCGGCTTTGCGCCCGGCGCGGTGGTCTCCATCGCCACCAAGAGCGGCACCAATAACTTCCACGGCGGCGCCTTCTGGTACATCCGCAACAACGACCTGAACGCCACCGACTGGTTCAGCCACCAGACCGATACACTGCGGCGCAACCAGTACGGCGTCTACGCCGGCGGGCCGATCAAGAAGGATAAGCTCTTCATCTTCGGTAACTACCAGGGCACCAAGAAAATCTGGAACTCGACCGATTCGTTGACCTCCACGCCGACCAACGCCATGCTCACCGGCGACTTCAGCGGCCTGGCTTCCACGGCTGGTGTCACAAACCTCGTTGGCCCCTTCAAGACCATTGGGGGTCTAGCCAACCAGCTCGACACCAGTATTGCCAGCCTATCTCCGGCCGCGCTTTATTTTGCAAAATATGGCATGATCAAAAGCGCCACTATAGTAGCCAACAGCGCGACTCTGGCCCCCGGAGTTCAAAGGGCCAACGG
>JBAVYF010000242.1:0-2753 GCA_049698655.1 Occallatibacter sp.
GTTGAAGAGCTGGTCGGTTGACTTTGACGTCGAAACCAGGAGCCAGAAGAGTGGAAGGATGAAGTACATCGCAAGCAGGCTCATGGGGAAGAGAATAAGAACCCCAATGACAACCCGACGGCGGGCATACGAGCGGCCGTGGTACAACCGCTGCAAAGCGGAGGAGCCGACTGGGGTGTTCATTTTGTCACCCCTCGCGCGTCATAGCTGCCATTCCTGCGACGCGCCATCCGTTGTTCCCCCGAGGTCAGGTACAGGAAGAGCAGCGAGGCGCACAGCGTAACGAACGCCAGGAAGAATGACAGAGTCGCCGAATAATGAAAATTGTAATACGCGAAGGCCATGTTGTATATGTACACATTGGGCGTAAAGTCTGAAGGGACGGCGGTGAGGCTCGACAGGATGAAGGGCTCATTGAATAGCTGAAAGGTACCTATTATCGAGAGAATCCAGGTGAATATGATCACCGGTCGAATGAGGGGCAGCTTTATCCGAATAGCGGTCTGAAACTCGTTGCAGCCATCTATCTTGGCGGCATCGTACAACTCGAGCGGCAAGGATGTCAGTCCCGCAAAGTACAGGGTCATGTTGTATCCTGTCCATTCCCAGGTCACGATGTTTACGATGCTGAAAAGGAGGTTGCTCTGGGAGAGGAGGTCGGGTGGTTTGCCATGACGAAAGATGCCGAGCACGGCAAGCAGGGGGTTGAGTTGCGGCGAATACAGAAAGCCCCACATGAGAGCAGCAATGACGCCAGGGACCGCATAGGGGAGAAAGTAAAGGAGGCGGAAGGTGGCCCTGGCTTTGATGATTGGACTGTCAAGCAACAGCGCAAGGGCAAGGGCAAGAATCAGCATGATCAGAAGTTGCATGACGCCAAATCGGGCCACGGTGAGGATCGAAGACCAGAAAGATCCGTCCTTGAATGCCGTAATGTAGTTGGCAAATCCAACAAAGGTGCCGCGCCCCGTACGGCCCGCGTACAGGCTGAGGCGGAAGGCGTAGAGCAGCGGATAGATGAAAAAGCCGAAAAAGAGAACGAGAAAAGGCGCGAGCATTATATAAGGTACGGCTCGGGAACTCCAAGAGCGCTGGCTGACGATCATCATCAACTCCTGCAAACTAGACCCGCGTCGCTTCCCAACGAAAGGGAAAGGGCCCTGATCAAGGGATCAGATCAGGGCCATGCATAAGCAACGGCAGACTCGCGAAATCAGTTAGTCAGCGACCTTGAATCCCTGGCTTCGCGCAAAACCCACTACCTTGTCTTGAAGGTTCTGCAGGGCCTGGTCGGTTGTGATCTTGCCGCTCAACAGATTGGTAAACTGTACCTGCATCTCGTTGTACACATAGCTCGTCCACGGGCTCCATTCGAAGCTCTTGTCGACCCATGGCATCATCTTCGTGAAAATCGAGTTTGCAGTCTGGCCACCAAGGAACGCATTCGGGCCGGCGAAGCTTGGCAGCTTGCCGGAGCTCACCTGAGCAGTGAAGAGCCCGGATCCTCCCTGGCCGATGTCGGTGGACAGGACGGCGACAGCGTCTTTGTGCGTGTTGATCCATGCTGCAAAGAGAGCGGAAGCTTCGGGATATTTGGTCTGCGTGGTAACAGCATCCGTCGATCCTCCCCAGTTGCTGTCCACCTTGTCCCCCATGTTCCACTGCGGCATCTCGGCGACGCGCCACTGTTGCGTTGTTCCCTTCTCCATGTAGGGCTCGATCTCATAGGTTGGGGACCAGGCTGCGCCAATCACGGCGGCATAGGCTCCCTGACCGAGATTATGGCTCCATTCCGGCGTCCAGGCGTTGGCTACCTGCACATATCCCTTTTTGACAAGCCCTAGCCAGTAATTCATGACCTTCTTGGCTGCTTCGCTCGTGAAATTGATCTTCCAGCCGTTCGGCGTGTTCTTGAATGGGAAAACTCCGCCCTGCCACAGCAGTCCGTTGATCTCGCCCTGGTCGTTCACGGCAATGAAGGTCAGGTATTTTGTCGGGTCGGCCTGATGAAGAAGCGCTCCGGCGCGTTCGAATTCCGCCCATGTCCTCGGAACCCGGATATGATGCTTGTCGAACAGATCCTTTCGGTAAATCAGCCCTTCTGGTCCGGCGTCCTGAGGGATTGCATAGAGTTTCCCGTTCAAGAAAACCTGGTTCCACGTCCACTCGGGAAAAAGCGGCTTGGTGTCGCCAACGTACTGTGAGATATCTATGAGACCGCTGGTCTCAACGAACTGCGGCAGGGCTTGAAACTCCACCTGCACGACGTCCGGAGCGCCGCTGCCTGCCTGTATTGCGGTAGCGAGCTTTGTGTATTCGGGCTGCCCCTGTCCAACGCTCTTCAGGTCGACCTGAATGCTCGGAAAGGCCTTCTGAAACAGAGGTACGAGCTTGTCCGCGTTCGCTATCCATGTCCAGACAGTAATCGAGGCTGGTGTGGAGAGCTCCGGCCACACTGGTTCGCTATAGCCGCTCGCATCAGTGTTGATTTTGAGCTTCATTGCCTGGGCGGATGCGGCTTGGCCCACCGCCAATAGGAGCAAACAGCCTATGGCAACAAAAAGCACCGTAGAAAGGACCGTTCTGGTTCTCATGCCATTCCTCCTCATATTGGTATATGATATTGGTATATGTTCGAGCGATAATAGCACCTCCATAGATATTGTCAAGCAAAAAGTTGCCAACTTGACAGTCACAGGATTGAAAGCTATAAAGCTATACCAATAGGCTATTCTATCTGGTCAATATGATGA
>JBAVYF010000243.1:0-2219 GCA_049698655.1 Occallatibacter sp.
TGTTAACACTTCTCCGGCGGTGGCGACGGGAGCCAATTTTTCTCAGATCAAGGAGTGAGGAGCGACGGATGCCGGGTGCATCCTAGCGACGATGGACGCAGAGATGAGGAAAATTGGCCCCGTCCCCGTGGGTTGCGGCAAAAAATCGGGCCATACTTCATTGTCGGCCTCGACCTTGGAGCCACCAAAGCCTTCGGCCTCCGCTTCGTCTAGCCCGATTTTCGCTCGCAACGCCATCCGCCTGAGAAGTGTTAACAGGCCCTAGTCATCCGGAAGCCGCCGGACTCCCCTCCTTTTCAGGATGGGAGTCCGTTACGATGATCCGCTGCCGGTCCAGGCTCGCTACCCATCAGTTAATGCGTGGGAGGCTTGACCGAGTTAGATTGCGGAGGCTTGACCGACTGCACCGGCTTCAGCGTGTGCTTCCTGGCCGCAGGCCTGGTTGCCAGCGGCTTGCGCGGTTGCGCTTTCACTGCCGTCTCGTCCACCGGAGTGGTCCCGGTTACATCGGCCGTGAAGCTGGCGCCGGATGGAACCAGGTAGTCATCCACTGTCTGGCTGTCTGCCGCGCCGGTAGCCACGCTGACGCGCGAGGCGTCAATGCCTTTCTCCTTTACCAGGTACTCCCTGGCGTTGACCGCCCGCTCGGCGGCAGTTTCCTCGACCTTGACGTGATGGTTTTGCTTCTCCGCCTTTTCTTCCCTCGCGGTCCTGGCTTTTTCCCTGGCATCCGAATTGCCCACAATAACAACTTTGGCATCCGGCTGCTTTTGCAGGTCAAGAGCTACCTCGTCCAGGCAGGCCTTGGCTTCGTTGTCCACCCGCTCCGGGCGCTTTCTGTCGGTGGCGAAGCTGAGCGAGCACAGCGCCTGGGAGTGCTGAACCGGAGGCACATACGGAGTCAGGATGGTCACGCTGGTGCCCGCCGTTGCCTTCTGACCCTTATCGTCGGTCACAGTGCAGGGGATCTCCACGACGCCAGTCGGCGCGCCTGCCGAATTGTAGACCACCGTCGAGCCGCTGCCCTCCACCGTGCCGGCCGAAGCCGAATAGCTGTAGGTCAACGGACGGTTCTGCGGACTTACCCCGGTCGATGTAATGGTGCTGGTCTGGCCCGGCTTGATCGTCTCCGGACTGGCCACGCAACTGATGGTCGGCGGCTCAAACCGCTTCACGATAAAGGTTGCCGCGCAGGCGGCATTCTGGGGCGGGATGACCCGGAGGCAGTCCCGCGTGGGCCTGGCTTCCTTCGCCTCGACATTCACCGTATATGTGCCGGCCGCCAGTGAATCGGTGGCCACCATGGCTGTCGCTCCGTTGCCCGATACGCCGACGCCCGACCAGCTGTAAATCACGTTCTGCCGGGGGTTCAGGTTGCTGACCGTCGCGGTCAAAGTGATCGGCTCGCCGGGGAAGATCGAACTCCGGTTGGCCAAGCACGCCAGGCCCATCACCGCAGAAGGTATCACGGAATCGGTGTGGAAGACAGCGCCGGCGCTCAGACGATAAGCGTTCACATTGCCGATGCCCCCGGGAATTCCCGTTCCCCAATTTTCGTGGACGTACTGGTAATCCGCCTGGATTAAGCGAATCGCCATATGATGGTGAAACAAGGACGTCTCACAGTCCATGCCGCCGCCCACGGTCGCCACAGGGCCCCAGTTGTCGTCCTGGTAGTGAGGGCCGTCGGCTATCTCGCCGCCCATTAAGAAATGAACGAACGGAGTGGTGGCGGCGGGCCGAAACCGGTAGATCACACCGCCCGACCCACCGCTGAACGAGTTTCTCGGATCATAGTGAGGGGGGTTCGGAAAGTCGTTTTCCAAATGAATATCGCCGACCAGTTCCAGGCCCAAATGCTTGTTGTAGAATCGCGCGATACTGAAGATAACTTCGCCGTTGATAGGCGTGAAGCTAAACGGCTCAGTTACGGTGTAGTTCAAACGCGATTCCACCGTTCCATGAGGCGACAGGTAGCTGTAGCCCACAAAGAAGTCCCACATGGGCCCGGAATCACCCGTTCGGGCTCCCTTCACGGCAGGTGCGACCTGGGCTCCCAGGGTACAGGAAATTGATAAAACACATACCAAGGCAAGGAACAGACTCACAGACTTCAAGACGCGCAAGATCATTCGTTCTTCCTCCGCAATCAACCTGGACGACAAATGGACATATCTGCCTGCGAGCACGAACACCTGCTCAGAACGACAGGATTCTTC
>JBAVYF010000244.1:0-2594 GCA_049698655.1 Occallatibacter sp.
ACTCGACATCAAGCCGGTAATGATGGAATATCTGCCACGTCATGAAGTGCGACAACCTACCTGGTCGCATGAGGTGATGAGTAATTACTGGCAGAGAAAGTCGAGCTAGCAATCGGAAGGATGAATATCATGAGCGACGCAACGGAGAAAAAGATTCCCGCCGACAAACTGGTGCGCATCACCTTTATGCCCGAGGGCAGAACGGTGGAGTTCGAGTTTGGCACCATGCCCTATGAACATCACGGCAAGCCTATGTCGTTTCTCGACGTGGCGGAAAATCACGATGTTTTTCTCGATCACGCCTGCGGCGGCGTATGCGCCTGCACCACATGCCACCTGTGGATCAAGGATCAGGAGGGCATCAGCCCCGCCGACGACGACGAGTTGGACCGGATGGATATGGCTGCCGACCAGCAGTTGAACTCGCGGCTGGGTTGCCAGGCCGTCATCACGCGTCCCGGCAACTATGTGGTCGAGATTCCCAAGTGGAACAGGAATTACGTCTCCGAGGGTAAGCCGCTTGCCCTGGCGGAAGAGAAGTAAATCTGGGTGCCCCACCCTCGCCGCGTTCTTGTTTTTGCGGCTAGGGTGGGAGATAGGCCCCCTTCATCAGGAGAAAAATAAATGCCGCGCGAGATTCTGTGGACCGACGCCGAGGAGATCGGCATTCAACTGCAAGAGAAGTTTCCAGCCCTCGACCCGCTGACGTTGCGCTTCACCGACCTGCATCGCTACGTAACCGAACTGGAGGGTTTTGCCGACGACCCGGCAATGTCCAACGAATCGCGCCTGGAGGCCATTCAGATGGCCTGGCTCGAGGAGTTCAAGAACGCGCAGGGATAGAAAGCTGCGGATTGACAGCAGACCAGTCCTTGAGACTTATGGCTTAATTCCTCTCATAATCCTCCCGCTCGCTCCATCCAAACGCGCCTTCAAAGTGCTGAAATTCCTTCTTTTCTCCCGGCACGAGGTAGACGCTGAGCACGTCGAAGCGCACCGGCGGGGCGGTTTCCTGGGGCAACTGGCGGACGTATTGGCGGGCCAGGCGGCGGAGTATGTTGCGTTTGTGGGAGTCGACGGCGATCTCGGCCGGGGCGGCGTCGCGGGCGGTGCGGGACTTCACTTCAACAAAACACAGCATCGGCCCCTGCCATGCGATCAGGTCCACATCGCCGGGCAGGTCGCCCGACGACCAGCGCCGCGCAGCCACGGTGTAACCCTTGCGGCGCAGATAGAAAAAGGCCGCGGTCTCGCCGTCGATGCCGGTGGCCAGGTGGGCGGGCAGAGCTTCGCTCTGTCCTCGCCGTCGCGCCGCCCACGCGAGGCCGGCCAACGTACGCTCCTCGCAGCCGATCCGGATTTGCTCGAACCACCCCATGGCAATCCATTCTCTCGCCGGATGAGCGAAAGGCGCAAATCGCCGCCTCAGGCGTGTGCGTGTTCCCTCTCCGCCAGCGTCAGCGCCACCTCGAGAATGTCGAGGGCGACGGTGGCTTCTTGCTCGCTGACGATAAGCGGCGGGCAGAGGCGGATCGAGTTTTCTCCGCAGCCGAGGATGATCAGGCCGCGCTCGAAGGCCAGGGCCACGATGCGGTTGCGAATGTCGCCAGCCGGCTCGCGCGTCGTTTTGTCCTTCACCAGCTCGATGCCGATCATCAGGCCGCGCCCGCGCACGTCGCCCACCAGCGGGTGGGTTTGCTTCCAGCCGCGCACGCGTTCGAGGATGAACTCGCCCACGCGGGCGGCGTTGCCGATGCCCTCGCGCTCCAGAACGTTCATGGTGGCCAGTGCCGCGGCAATGCAGACCGGGTTGCCGCCAAAGGTGGAGGCATGAGAGCCGGGCAACCAATCCATGATTCCGGCGCGGCTCACGCAGGCGCTCAGCGGCATGCCGCTGGCGATGCCCTTGGCCATGCAGAGGATGTCCGGCTCCACACCCGTGTGCTCAATGGCCCACCATTTGCCGGTGCGCCCCATACCCGATTGCACCTCGTCGGCCACCAGCAGGATTCCGTGCCGGTCGCAGATTCCGCGCAGCTCGCGCATGAAGTTGTCGGGGGCCACAACGTAGCCGCCCTCGCCCTGAATCGGCTCGACGAAGATGGCGGCCACTTCCTCCGGCGCCAGAACGCTTTTAAAGAGTTTGTCTTCGATGTAGTGTGCGCAGGCCAGCGCGTAGGCTTCCTCTTCCTGCGCGCTGCCGGCGCAGCCGCGATAGGCATAGGGATAGGGGACGTGGGTCACGCAGGGAACCAGCGGAGAGAAACGCCTCTTCTGCTGCGGCTTGGAGGCGGTCAGCGACAACGCGCCCATGGTGCGGCCGTGGAAGGCGCCCAGGAAGGCGATGATGTGCGGGCGGCCGGTGTGGTAACGAGCCAGTTTAATGGCGCACTCGACAGCCTCGGCGCCGGAGTTGCCGTAGAAAACCTTGTGCGGCCCCGGCATGGGCATGATGGCCGAGAGCCGGGCGGCCAGCTCGGTGAGCGGCTCGTTATAGAAATCGGTTCCGGAGATGTGGATCAGCTCGGCGGCCTGCTTTTGGATGGCGGCGACCACTTCAGGGTGGCAGTGGCCGGTGGAGGCCACGGCGATGC
>JBAVYF010000245.1:0-6392 GCA_049698655.1 Occallatibacter sp.
CAAAGATTGTCCTCTGGGGAGGGGTTCTAAGCCCAAATTCCGCTGCGCCATGGCGGTTGGTCGAAGCACTGTAATAGGCGACGAAATCGACCAGGTAGCGCCTCAATTGTCGCGCCACTGGCGCGACAATTGCCTTCCGTACAAATTCTAAATGTTGGTTTAGATTTGTACGCATACACAGTGTCCGACTTGTACGGAATCGTGTTAGGAGGTATGTTATGGCAGGATATGCGCTACCCCTGGGCGCCGGAGATGAAAGCAATGGACATGGACATTTCAGGTGTACTCAAAGCACTGATAGTGCTACTAACCGCTGAGTGGTACAAAGCCCTGACATTCCTGGGAATAGTTGTCCTGGTCGTCTCACTTTTTCGTCCGGCCTACGGACTGACGAATCCAGAACTACAGCTCCTTTCAGCCGGTATTTTTCTCGTGGGACTGGGAGAGTGGAAACATCACAAGACCCAACTAGGAATCAAACCAGCAAACGCCTACACCGGCCCTGCTATGGCCCTCACTATTACGGTTCGAGGCCATGATCGACTAGGAATGATTTTGATGATCTCAGGCGGCATTTTCATCTCCTCCTTCGGAATTTGGAAAGTCGTCCAAATTTGGAAAGCCGTTCATGGATGACCAACAAATGCTGGGTGCCCCATCCTTGTGGCGTCTTTGTTTTTGCCGCAAGGGTGGGAAACCACGAACCTTAATCGACGCTCGGTGAAGAGTTAGTAGCTACCCTCTACCATTCTCCGCTGGTCAGGTACTCGTGAATCGACGCGGCGGCCTTGCGACCCGCGCCCATGGCCAGGATCACCGTCGCGCCGCCGGTGACAATGTCGCCGCCGGCAAAGACGCCGCGCTTGGAGGTGCGCATCGTCTTCTCATCGGCCATGATGTAGTTCCACTTGTTGGTAGCGAGATCCGGCGTGGTGCTCTGGATAAGCGGATTGGCAGTGGTGCCGACGCCGATGATGGCCACGTTGGCGGGCAAAACAAATTCAGATCCCTTGATCTCCACCGGGCGGCGGCGGCCGCTTTCGTCCGGCTCGCTCAGTTCCATGCGCACGCAGCGCGCGCCGGTGAGCCAGCCCTTTTCATCGCCGACAAATTCAATCGGGTTGGTCAGCAGGCGGAACTCGATTCCCTCCTGGCGGGCGTGCTTTACCTCTTCGGCGCGGGCCGGCATCTCGGCCTCGGAGCGCCGGTAGACCAAAGTCGCTGTCCGCGCGCCCAGCCGCCTGGCAGTTCTCACCGCATCCATGGCCGTGTTGCCTCCGCCCACTACGATCACGTCGCGATCCCGGCAGTCGTAGACCGGCTCATCGTACACTTCGTGTTGATAGGCGCGCATCAGGTTGACGCGGGTGAGAAATTCGTTCGCCGAGTAGACGCCGTTGAAGTGTTCGCCGGGGACTCCGAGGAAGATTGGAAGTCCCGCGCCGGTGGCCACGAAGACCGCGTCGTACCTCTCGTCTTTCATCAGCTCATCGATGGTGACGCTCTTGCCGACGACCACGTTGGTCTCGAACTCGACGCCCATGCGTTGCAGGTTTTCCACTTCGCCTTTCACGATGGTCTTGGGCAAACGAAACTCCGGAATGCCGTAGACGAGCACGCCGCCGAGTTCGTGCAACGCCTCAAAGACGCGCACCCGATGGCCCTTCTGGATAAGGTCTCCGGCTGCGCTCAAACCTGCGGGCCCGCTGCCCACGATGGCCACGCTCTTGCCCGTGGAGGGCGCGTTGGCGGGCAAGCCAAGCTGGCCGCTTCTGCGCTCGTAGTCGGCCACAAACCGCTCCAGGTTGCCGATGGCCACCGGGGCGCCCTTCTTGCCCACGATGCATCCGCCCTCGCACTGGTTCTCCTGCGGGCAGACGCGGCCGGTGATAGCCGGCAAGGAGTTGTCCTCGCGCAGCTTGGATGCGGCGGCAAGAAAGTCGCCGGCGCAAATCAGGGCCACCACTTCCTTAATCTTGACGCCCACCGGGCAATCGACGACGCAGCCCGGCTTGGCGCATGCAATGCAGCGTGTGGCCTCGGTCAGGGCGTCGGCCGTTTCCAGGCCCAGGTTGACTTCTTCAAAGTTGCGGCTGCGCGCCTGGGGGTCTGCCTCCGGCATCTGCCTGCGGAGTATCTTCATCCTCTCTTTAAGCGGAAGAGTATTTTTCTCAGACATAATGGGTCTCCTTCGCGGCCAATTCTTCGCGAAGTTCGGCCACTTGCTCTTCCTTGTGTTCCTGGAAGTGTTTCAGCGATGCGCACTCCTTCTCGCGATACATGGTGTTGCGCTGCATGAGAACCTCGAAGTTGACCTTGGAGGCGTCGAACTCCGGTCCATCCACGCAGGCGAACTTGCTCTTCGAGCCCAACAGCACGCGGCAGCCGCCGCACATTCCCGTGCCGTCCACCATGATGGAGTTCAGGCTGACCATGGTCTTAATCCCAAGTGGTCCGGTGATCCGCGCCACGGCCCTCATCATCGGCACTGGGCCGACGGCAAGAACAAAGTCGATCTTGCGTCCGGCGGCGATAAGCTCGTCGAGCTTCTTTGTGACCAGGCCCTGTTCGCCATAGCTGCCGTCGTCGGTCATCATGTAGGTCTCGCTGCTGGCCTGGCGGGCTTCGTCTTCAAAGACCACCATCTCGGCGGAGCGCGAGCCCTCAATGAAGACCACGTGATTGCCCGCCTGCTTGAGCGCGTAGGCGGTCGGAAGCGCCATGGCCGTGCCCACGCTGCCGGCCAGAATGACCGCCGTGCCGTAGTTTTCGATCTCCGAGGGATGGCCCAGGGGCCCGACGATATCGAGAATGGCGTCGCCCGCCTCCAGGCAGTTCAGCAGGGAGGTAGTCTTGCCGATGGCCTGCACCACGATGGTGACCGTGCCGGCTTTTGGGTCAGATGATTTGATGGTGAGCGGAATGCGCTCGCCCTTTTCATGAAGGCGGAGAATGACGAACTGCCCCGGTTTGTGTTTGTGCGCAATGCGTGGCGCCTCAATCACAAACTGCTTGATATTGAGGCCCACATTGCGTGCTTCCAAAATCTTATACATGAAAAAAAGTCTCCGATATGGCCAGGGCTCCTGGCAATTCGCCTCCGTAAATGGTTGAAAACCGGAGGCAAGAACGAATCGCGCGCCAAAGCTCAGGCGAACCCATCGCCGTACTTTAGAATCATTCAGCTATAGCATGATGGGATGTGATGTGAATCACCGGGGCGCAGACGGCGAGAGGTGGTTCCGGCCAAGCCGGTCTTCGATTTGGCTTTGCTTCAGTCTTCCGTTTCCAGATCCTGTTTTACCTCGGCTTCCATGGCGGGGAGGATGGCCCGCATCCGCTCGAATTCCGGGTAGCCGTACAGCGGTTTAAGGCGCGGATCGGCGAGTATCTGGAAGAACCAGGGGCAGCGGGACTCATTCACGGCGCGCAATTCGGCCAGAGCTGCTTCATGATCCCCCAGAGCGAGATAGGCCGCGGGCGTGAACGCACGCGCGATGTAGCGTTCCCTGCCCAGCCATTGCAGCCGCTCGAGAATGGCGCGGGCCTCGTCCGCGCGGCCGGCGCAGGCCAGCGCATAGGCATGAATCGCAGTGGCAAGATCGATGTCGGGCGAGCGCTGCGCGAGGCCTTGCGCAATCTCGACCCCTTGTTCCGCCTCCCCGTTGAAGGCAAGAATCACCGACGAATAGAAGCCGGTTCCTTCATGGTCGGGAAACTGAGCGATACTGTGCCGGATCTGCTGCAGGCTTTCGTCTCGCTGCCCATCCAGATGGAGCGCCCATGCCAGGCGGTTCTGCAGCCAGGGCGAAAAGGGATCGATGCGAATGGCTGCGTGCAGCATCTCGATGGCCTCTGGAAAGCGATGGCGGCTGACGGCGAACATCGTGCGCGCGCGCGTAGTCCATGGATCGTGGGGCAGATGCGCGCTGAAGGAAAAAGCCAGCAGGGCCGCGGGCAGGTTCCAGTCGTAATGGAAGTTGACCCAGCCCAGCGCGGGCAGCAGGGCTGCGGCCTGATGGGGAAGATCGGGAATCGATTCCGCCACGCGGTGCACATGCTCCGCTGAAACGGCCGGGGACATGAAGCCGTAGAAAGCCTCGGTGATGCACAGGTGCGCCAGATCGACTTTGGCGGAGATCAGCGTGGGATCAAGTTCGACGGCCCGCAACAGGCGTTGCAACCCGTCCTGCATCCGATGGCGATGAAGCGTCTGCCATTCATGGCGCCCGCGCAGGAAAACATCATAGGCCTCCGATTGCCGGAGGTCGCATTCGTCTTCGATCTCGTTGGCCTCGGCGGCGGAGATTTCCAGGCCACCCTTGTTCCAGATCGGCGATAAAGCAGCGTCGGCGGGAACATCTATGCCCCACCCCGGCGACGAATACCTGTTCCCCCACTCCAACGCGCCGGGATCGCTCGTTGGGGACCCCGAGTCGCCGGGGTCCCCGGCGCCGAGCCGATAGTCCAGCAGATGCATCAACTCCCGCTCCAGCTCGCCTGTCCGGTTCTGCGGCGCCAGCAAATCTTCAACCCAGATTTGCGTGCCGTCCTCGACGCGGATCATCTCCGCCCGCAGCCGGTAATGCGAGGAGAATGCCTGCAGGGTTCCGGTCAGAACCAGGTCGGCCTTGAGTTCCTGGCCGATCTGCTGGGCCGTGAGCCCGCGCTGAGCCAGTGTAAAGACCGAATCCCTGGCCAGCACCGCAACGGCAAAGTGGCGCGTGCGGGAGAGGCTGGCTGTGGTCTCTTCGGCCATGGCCGGCCCCAGATGTTCCGGAACGGAGTACCCGGTGGCGAAGGGCATGATGGCCAGCCGCACCAGCGTTCCGGCCGATGCCGCGCCGTTCCGCCTGATCTCGACGGAGAAGCGATAGCCGCGCTTGTAGACAGTCTGGATACACGCATCCGGCTCAAGCCGCGCGCGCAAGCTGGACATGCACTTGGGAACGCTGTCGGCGGTCACATGCACATCGCCCCACAGCTCATGCTTCAGTTGCAGGGGCGAAACCACCTGGCCGGCGTGCGCCATAAGCAGCCGCAACGCCTTCAGCTCCTTGGGAGGCAGGTGGACCACTGCCTCGCCGCGCCACAGCGTGCCATCAGCCTCTAGCCGGAACCCCGCGAAGGAACAGGCAGTTTCTCCACCCTGGCGTCCAGGAACTGCCATCGGCGCGGGAAACGGGGCACTGCGCGAAACAGGGAAGGGTTCTTTCATCGCTACCACCGCGTCTCCTCTTATCCTGGGCAACACGGTTGCATTTCTTCTAGCCCATCCGGGCAAGCAGAAAGGCAGCTGCCTAAAGTGGTCGCGGGAATCTGCGTGGAAAGAACCCAGGGGGAGAAATAAAGCAGTAATCCCGACGAATCTCTGTGCTTCAATGAGCCCAGAATCTTCTGTGACTCCAGATTATCCGCTATAGACCGCCGCGGGAAGGGTGTGCCTGGGTTCTTTCTTCATTTTTTTTAATGTGCGAAGTAATCCAAGACGAGTTACTAAGGAATCATAAAGTTATCACCGCCGCAGAAACAGTAGCTTCACTATTTTCGGTTCGGGATGCGCCTTTCAAGTAAAACCGCTTCAACCCAGGGTGAAAAAGAACGGGCAGACTGCGGAAAAACTTCATGGATTTGTCAGAAATAGTATGACCTGCGGCTGGCAGACTAACGGAGGGGAGTTTGCCATGTCCAAGACTGTTTCCTACGCCCATTGGTCTCTTGAACCCTATTGCATCGGGATGAAGCTGCGCTCGCTGCGCACGCAGAAGCGACTCACGCTTGCGCGCCTGGCGGCTGAGACCAGGCTGTCCACTGCGCTGCTGTCTAAGCTGGAGACCGACCGCATGGTTCCCACGCTGCCCACGCTGGCCACCATCAGCCGGGTCTACGGCGTGGGGATGGGCTACTTTTTCTCAGCGCCCGCCAAACATACGCTCTCGATCACCCGCAGGGCCCACCTTGCAGGCAACAGCCGTGTACTGGAGTCGGTGAAGACAACGCCGCTGAACGCGGTGTCGGATGGAACGCGGCTGGTAGCGCGGATGATCGAGTTTCCCGCTGGCGGAGCCTCTTGCGCCATAGATGTCGGCCGTGAGACCAGCGGCCTGGTGTACGTACTGGAAGGGAAGTTGCTGTTGGATGCGGGCGGGATGACCGAGGTGCTCGAGGCGGGCGACTGCGCCTGCATGGAGAGCGAGATGGCGCTGGCCTGGAGCGCGGCAGGCAAGGGACGCTGCCGGATTCTGGCGGTGACGCCGGCCGTCCCGCGCGCGGAAAGCTGAGCGGGCGGTGCTAGGGCCTGTTAACACTACTCAGGCGGATGGCGTTGCGCGCGAAAACCCGTCCAGACGAAGCCGAGCCCGAAGGCTGTGGCGGGTCCACCGTCGAGGGCG
>JBAVYF010000246.1:0-3035 GCA_049698655.1 Occallatibacter sp.
ACGCACAGTGATGCATGACGCCTGCCCAGAACCGAATTTCTGATGTGCGGCAGTAGCTAGTAACCGCACCTTTTCCACGCGTCGCCACTTGCGCTCATTCAGAGTTAGACGAATCGTTTTCTCAGCGCCCAATGATCGCTTATACTGACTAGCAAATTGTGTTCCCGTCTCGGTAAGCAACCAACCATCCCGTTCAGACCCGACAAGTTGGCCTCTTTTTCGGGCATCCCACAGCCGCTTTCTAACAGTATCGATATTTATCTGCTCCGGGTACTTCTTCCAGTTGAATCTCCCCGGGCTGATCTCGTTTGCCTTCACCGCGATGTCCTCAGTATCGGCATGCAGTCCCGCCGCTCCAGCCCTCAATGCCGCGATGACTACTATTTCGCTATTGGACAAGTCAGTCACTGATTTGTTCCCGGTGGAACTTCGTTGTTTTTGTTTTTTTTTCATCCGTCGTGTCCATCATATTCAGTCACCGGCGCCCTGTCGAGAGCTGATCGGGCCGAGTCGTGCTTTTCTAATCCCTAATCCCTATTCCCTGCCTTTTCTCCGCCCCTGCCCCGGCCACGGTCTCCCTATTCCCTGCCCCCTGTTCTCTGCCCCCTGTTCCGCACAAAACCCTTCCCAGGGGCGGGCGGGGAATGTCAAAATGGATCATTGACGATTTTTCAGTTTTTTCTCGTAAGGAGTCCCAAACGATGGCTGTTTCTGGATTGGAGTCGCTGAAGGCGCTGGCGGCCGGGGCGCGGGTGCACGCCAACCTGCCGGCGGCGCAACTGGTGGAGATCGCGTTGCAGCGCGGCGAGGCGCGGTTGGCGGCGAATGGGGCGCTGGTGGCCGAGACCGGGACGCGAACGGGGCGCAGTCCCAAGGACAAGTTCACCGTGGACGACGCGGTGACGCACGATGTGGTCCATTGGGGCAAGGTGAATCAGGCGATGACTTCGGAGCGGTTTGGGGCGCTGCTGGGGCGGGTGGTGGAGCACCTGATGGGGCGCGAGCTGTATGCGCAGGACCTCTATTGCGGGGCGGACCCGGCTTACCGGATGCCGATTCGGGTAATCAGCGCGTACGCCTGGCACTCGCTGTTTGTGCGGCAGCTTTTTGTGCGTCCCGAGGCGGCGGCCCTGGCCGACCACGCGCACGAGTTCACCATGGTTGTCGCGCCGGAGTTCGAGGCCGTGCCGGAGCGGGACGGGACGAGTTCGGGCACGTTCATTCTGGCGGATTTTACGCACAAGATCATCCTGATCGGCGGGACGAAATACGCCGGCGAGATGAAGAAGTCGATCTTTGGGGTGATGAATTTTGTAGTTCCGCAGCGGGACGTGCTGCCGATGCACTGCTCTGCGAATGTGGGCGCGGACGGGGTGACGGCGCTGTTTTTCGGGCTCTCGGGAACGGGCAAGACGACGCTGTCAGCGGACCCGGCGCGGCGGCTGATTGGCGACGACGAGCACGGCTGGAGCCCCACCGGGGTTTTCAATTTTGAGGGCGGATGCTATGCCAAGTGCGTGGACCTGAGCGAGAAGAAAGAGCCGCAGATTTATCGCGCGATCCGGTTTGGTTCGGTGCTGGAGAATGTGATTCTGAATGAGGCGACGCGGGAGCCGAATTATGCCGACATTCATTTGACGGAGAACACGCGCGCGGCTTACCCGGTGGATTTCATCGAGAACGCGGTGATTCCGGGGGTGGGCGGGCATCCGCGGAACGTGATGTTCCTGGCGGCGGATGCGTTTGGCGTGCTGCCGCCGATCTCGCGGCTGACGCCGGAGCAGGCGATGTACCACTTTTTGTCGGGGTATACGGCGAAGCTGGCGGGGACCGAGGCGGGGATGGGCAAGGACCCGGCGCCGGAGTTTTCGGCTTGCTTTGGCGCGCCGTTTTTGCCGCTGCCGCCGCGGGTTTATGCGGAGATGCTGGGAGAAAGGCTGCGCAAGCACAAGGCTGCCTGCTGGCTGGTGAATACGGGCTGGAGCGGCGGGAAATTCGGCGTGGGCAAGCGCATGAGTTTGAAGATAACTCGGGCGCTGGTTCACGCGGCGCTGGACGGACGGCTGAATGGGGCGGAGTTTGTCACCGAGGCGGCGTTTGGGCTGAGCATTCCGGTGAGCTGCCCTGATGTTCCGGCGGAGATTTTGAACCCGCGCAACTCGTGGGCCGACAAGGAAGGCTACGACCGGCAGGCGGCGGATCTGGCTGCGCGGTTCGAGGCTAATTTCGAGAAGTTCGACGCTTCGGAGGCGATTCGCGCGGCTGGACCCAAGGCCAGGTAAGGGAAGGCAAGACGAGAGGGGCTTCGATCAGGCGGTTGGTCGAAGCCCTTTTTGTTGCGGGCGGGTTTCCATGCGCCGGCGCGTCCTTCAGGACATCATCAATTTGCATCCGGCTGACATATACTGAATCAGTACCTAACGGGTAGCATCCGCGCCGCTTGCGGAGCTGCACTGGAGAATGGTCATGAATCTTATCCAGCTTCCCGCCCGGGAAGAATCTTCCTCTGCGCCGAAGGTCACCGCGCAAACCCTTCTCGATAGAAAACAAGCCCACCAGCAGATCACCGCGCTAACCGCCTACGACTATTCCACTGCGCGGCTCGTCGACCAGGCGGGCATTGACATGGTTCTGGTCGGCGACTCGCTTGGCATGACCGTGCTCGGCTATGACAGCACTCTGCCCGTCACCATGGAGGAGATGCTGCATCACACGCGCGCCGTCCGCCGCGCTGTCCGCCGCGCCCTGCTGGTGGCCGACATGCCCTTCGGCTCCTACCACTCGACGACCGAAGAGGCCGTCAGCAACGCGACCCGTTTCATCAAGGATGCCGGCGCGGAGGCGGTGAAGACTGAAGGCGGCCGCAACCGAGCCGCTCTGGTAGCCACTCTTACCCAGGCGGAGATCGCCGTCGTCGGCCACATCGGCCTCACGCCGCAGTCGGTGCATCACATCGGCTACCGCGTGCAGGGTAAATCCGCCGCCGCCATCGACGAGCTTATCGCGGACGCGCTCGCTCTCGAATCCGCCGGCGC
>JBAVYF010000247.1:0-10071 GCA_049698655.1 Occallatibacter sp.
CCATCAAGGCGCGCAGCGTGGCCGCCACCAACCGCGATCTGGCGGTGATGGTGGAAAAAGGCGCCTTCCGCAAGGACCTCTTCTACCGTCTCAACGTGGTCAATCTGCGCCTGCCCCCGCTGCGCGACCGCCGCGAGGATATTCCGCTGTTGGCGGCGCATTTTCTGGACCGCACCAGCCGCGAGCACGGCGCCAAGTTTACCCTGAGCGACGAGGCCCTGCGCACCATGATGCGCCATGACTGGCCGGGCAACGTGCGGGAGCTCGAGCATTCAATTGAACGGGCCTGCGCGCTCTCCTCCGGGCCCATCCTGCACCTGGGCGACCTGCCCACGCAGCTTCAGCAGCAGGGCCTGGAGGCCCGGCGCGCGGCCGCGATGGACGGCGAGCCGGACGCGGAGGGCAGCCAGCCGCAGTTGACCACCCTGGCCGATCTGGAACGCCAGGCCATCCTGGGAGCCATTCGCGCTCTCAACGGAGACAAGCTGCAGGCCGCCAGGCTGCTGGGCATCGGCAAAACCACCCTTTACCGCAAGCTGAAGGAATACGGCATCGCCGACCCGCTTCGGGAAGAGTGACCGGTTTCGATTCAAGCTGGAACCGATTGCGTCGATAAACCAATTACGGAAGACTTCATAGGTCTCGGGCGGGAATGGAACCGTCCGTGCCGCAAAGGGCTCCGGCCGCAGGCTGGCCGCGAGAGCCGACGAGGAGCTGAAAATGAGCATTCTGATTGTGACCGGAATTGAAGGCGCCCGTAATTGCGCCGCCGTGGTGGCAGCGCAACTGGGCATGGAGGTCGAGGTGGCCGAGGGGCGCAAGGCCGCGCTGGCCGCGCTGCGCCGCCGCGAATTTTTGGCCGTCGCGGTGGACGAGACCATGGCCGAGTGCGATCCGGCCGCCGCCGAGGCCGTCTGGGAGCACGCCGGACTGGCCATCCCCCTGCAGATCAACTTTGCACTCTCCGGCGCGGCCCGGCTGATCCGCGAGATTCGCTCCGCACTGCGCCGCCGCGAGCGCGAGCAGATGCTGGCCCGCCGCGCCGCCACCGCGGCCATCGAAACCGAGCTCAAATCCACCCTCGCCGGCCTGCTCCTTCACTCCCAGTTGGCTCTCACCGGCGCTGGGATGCCCCCGCCGGTTGCCGAAAGGCTGCGCATGGTGGCCGATCTGGCCGGCAGCCTCCGCCAGCAGTTGAACTCACCGTTGCAGGTTCGCGCCGACACCGCCGCCTGAGCACCTGCGCCACCTGCGGTGGGGCCAACTGCCCCTTCGACTGCGCTCGGGGCAGGTCTTCGGCGCATTCCGCGCTAGAAAAAAGGCGCGGGGACGAGACTGTGCGAGAAGTTGGCAAAGACAGTTCATTGCGTTGCACGCGCATTGCCGGGGCAGTCATCGCCCCGGCAATTTTTTGCGCAGCATCGAGCCCGATCCTCTTACGCCATCAGCCCCATGGTGCTGCCCAGATTCGCGCCCGAGCAACCAGCGCGGCCGCCGCGCTCCTTCCCATGGCATAAACTGAGCAAAGCATGAAAGAAACCGCCGTACTGTTGATCGACTGCCCGGACCGGAAAGGCCTGGTGGCTCGCGTCTCCTCGCTGCTCTACCGGCATGGCGCCAACATTCTCCACGCCGACCAGCACCAGGACCACGACCTGGGCCTCTTCTTCATGCGCGTCGAGTGGGGTCTTGACGGCGCGAACAGCGAAGCGGTTTTCAATCTGGAAGCCTTCAAGGCGGAGTTCGCGCCGATGGCCGCCGAGCTGGGCATGAGGTGGCAGTTGACCTCCGGCGACTGGCGGCCGAGGATGGCTCTGTTCTGCTCCCAGTACCTGCACTGCATGGCCGATCTGCTCTACCGCTGGCGGGCGGGCGAGCTGGAGTGCGAGATTCCGCTGATCGTCTCCAACCATCGCGAGGTCGAAACTCTCGCCGCCTTTTACGGCATCCCCTTCGAGCACGTACCGGTGACGCCAGCCACGCGCGACGAGGCCGAACAGCGGCAGCTTGAACTGCTTGCGCGGCACAACGTTGAGCTGGTGGTGCTGGAGCGATACATGCAGATACTTTCGCCCGGCTTCATCGCTCGCTACCCGGCCGCGATCATCAACGTACATCACTCGTTTCTGCCCGCCTTCACCGGGGCCAAGCCCTACCACGCCGCCCACGCCCGCGGTGTCAAGCTGATAGGGGCCACCAGCCACTATGTCACCGAGGCGCTGGACGACGGCCCCATCATCGAGCAGGACGTGGCCCGCATCTCGCACCGCGACCAGGTGGAAGACCTGGTGGAGCGGGGCCGGGATCTGGAACGCGTCGTCCTCTCCCGCGCCGTCCGCTGGCACCTGGACCGCCGCATCCTCTGCTACGAAAACAAGACGGTAGTCTTCGATTAGCGCGGGGACCAGAGAAAACTTCTCCATGCACCCTGCCTCTTCCATGCCGTAGAATCGCCTTGTATGAAGTGTCCTTATTGTGGCTTCGGGCAGGATCGGGTGGTGGACTCGCGGGAGAGCAAGGAGGCCGACTCGATCCGGCGGCGGCGGGAGTGCGAAAAGTGCAATCGCCGCTTCACCACTTATGAGCGCATCGACGAAATCCCCTACATGATGGTCAAAAAGGATGGCCGCCGCGAGCGCTTCGACCGCCAGAAGGTGCTGAGCGGCCTGCTGAGCGCCTGCGAGAAGCGGCCCGTGCCTTCGAGCAACCTGGAGGCCATCGTGGACGCCGCCGAGGCCTTCCTCGCCGACGCCCCGGAGCGCGAGCGCACCACGGCCGAGATCGGCGAGCTGATCATGGAGCGCCTCAAGGGGATCGACACCGTGGCCTACATCCGTTTCGCCTCCGTCTACCGCGACTTCAAGGATGTGCGCGAGTTCAAGGAAGAGCTCGAAGGGCTGCTGGGCAACCGCGGGGCGGTTAAGGGAAAAAAGTAGCAAGGGCCTCTATGATGATGCGCAGCAATAGCGAGATCGCCGCCCAAATCTATCAGTCTACTTGGTGGAGCATTGAGTTGCCCGCTAGCTGGACTCATCGGATTGAGCAGGAGTGTGTCTCTTTCAGGAACGAACCGCCGCTCGGAATACTGCAGGTGAGCGCGGCACGCAATCCCAGCGGACCTGCCACATTGCAAGATCTAGTTGATTTTGCCACGGATGCCAATAAGCCTGTACGGAACTTTCAAACTCTAACCAGCACCAAGCACTCCGGCATTCTTACGGAATACTTTAGCGAAGATTTGTTCTGGTGTGAATGGTGGCTAAAGAGCGGTGCCTCTGTGGTCTACCTTACCTACCACGTCCTCGCAACCCAGCACGGCGCGGAGTTCGAGCAGGTCAGGCGAATCGTTGGGTCGTTGTCCATTCGTGAATAGGCAGCGACTTGCCTGACGCCGCAGTTAGTAAATTGGGCGAAGCAAACAGAAAAGCGTCACCGAGGAAAGAGAGCGAACAATGGCTGAGCAAAAGACCCACAAAGTAACCCTGATTCCCGGCGACGGCATCGGCCCGGAGGTCACGCAGGCCGTGGTCCGCATCCTCGAGGCCACCGGCGTCAAGTTTGAGTGGGAGCGCTTTGCCGCCGGAGCCGAGGCATTCGAGATCTTCGGCGAGTACATTCCCGCCGCGCTTTATCAGTCCATTGAGCGCAACGGCGTGGCCCTCAAGGGGCCGGTCGCGACCCCCATCGGCGGCGGCTTCAAGAGCATCAATGTCACACTGAGAAAACGGTTCGACCTCTTCGCCAACTTTCGCCCCATCAAGAATCTTCCCGGTCTGGCAACTCACTGGCCCGGCGTGGACCTGATCATTGTGCGCGAAAACACCGAGGGCGAGTACCTGGGCCTGGAGCACGAGGTGGTCCCCGGCGTCGTCGAGGCCATCAAGGTCATCACCGAGAAGGGCTCCACGCGCATCGCCAAATTCGCTTTTGAGTATGCGCGCAAGCATGGCCGCAAGAAGATTCACTCCATTCATAAAGCCAACATCATGAAGTTGTCGGACGGTTTGTTTCTGCGCTGCGCGCGCCAGGTGGCCGAGGGATTTCCCGACATAGTCTACGGCGAGCACATCATCGACAACACCTGCATGCAGTTAGTGATGAATCCCTACCAGTACGACACGCTGTTGTTGGAAAACCTCTACGGCGACATCGTCAGCGACTTATGCGCAGGCCTCGTGGGCGGACTGGGCCTCGTCCCCGGCGCAAATCTCGGCCTCAACTGCGCCATCTTCGAGGCGGTGCACGGCTCGGCCCCGGACATCGCCGGCAAGGATATCGCCAACCCCACGGCCTTGTTGCAGTCCGCCGTGCTGATGCTGCGCCACCTGGACGAAGAAGCCGCTGCAGACCGTGTACACAAGGCGCTCGAAACCGTTTATGCCGAGGGCAAGACCCTCACCCGCGACGTGGGCGGCGCCGCCGGCACCAGCCAGTTCGCCGACGCCGTGCTGGCGGCCATGGGATAAAACGGCGCTGGAGCCGCGAAGTTACCCGGCTTCATCGCGCCGCTGTGCCCGCCATTTCCAGGCAAGTTCCGCCCCCCAAAGATGGCTCCGGGGGCTGTTCATAATAAATTGAGAATAATTGAAAGAATCCAGGACAAGAGAACGTATGTTGTGTATGCTTCTCAGCAGCAAGCGCAGCGCAAGCTGCCTGCCCTATTGAATCAAGGAGTCTACGATGTCCAAGCACATCTCTGTCATCAGACGGTACAGCGCGCTCGCGCTCTTCTCTATCCTGGCCTTCGCCGTTTCTTCGGTTACGGCCCAGGGAACCACGGCGGCCGCTGGAACCACGGCACCCACGGAAGCTTCGCCGGTGGAATCAGCTCCCCCCGCACCGCCAACCAAGCCTATCGTTCACACCTGGAAATTGAAGAAGCTGAACGGAAGCGTCAACCTCACCATCAACCCCAACGGCACCTCTGACTTTTCGGGCGGATTCAAGGACAAGAAGCCGGGCTACGATTGGGATATCTCGATGGCCGTGAAGAGCAGCACCGGAGCCATTATCGTCTACCACTACGAGGGAGACGCTTCAAACGGGGTCCAATTCAGCAAAACTGGCTCAAGCGCCTTCATCTCGGATGACTTTTCCACCTTTACAAAGAAGCACTCATGGTCTGGGGTTTACACCTTCCATCTGAGCGCAGCGGGCAGAAGGAAGCACTACGAGGAGATGGAAGCCCGGCGGAAGAAGCTGCACGAGGAAGCGGTAGAAGCCATTAAGAAGCATGACAAGGAGCTCCTGAAACAGAAGAAAGCCGAGGAGAAGGCGGAAGCCAAGGCGGAGACGGAGTGGGAGCAAAACTACGCTAACCAGCATCCGGCCGGCGGAAGCACTGGTGGTGGTGGCGGCATAGGTTCGGCTCTTAGCGGCGTTGCGTCCACAGTCGGCAGCGTCGTTAACTCTGTTGGTGGTGTAGTCAGCGACATTGCCAGCTTCTTCTAAACCCATCCCCTTGGGCTCGAATCGAGGAATCGGGGAATCTTGGGTTGGAAATCTGTTTGCTCAACTACATGGACGAGGCGTCCGGTTACCCCTTCCTGGAACTTGGACAGCACAAAAGGCTGGGCATCTTGCCCAGCCTTTTGTCGTTGTTCGAGAGTCATGCCCGAGTTGCTGCCAGAACAGAGAGTTGCACCGGGGTGTGTGCAGGCTCTTCCGTTGCCTGAGGTGACCCTCGGCTCCGCAATCAGCGGTCTTTCATGGCAGTTGAAAGGGTCAAAAATAAATTCAAGACAAGAGAACGTCTGTTGTGTATGCTTCTCAACAGCAAGAGCAGCGCAAGCTGCCTTCCCTTTCGAATCAAGGAGGTTACGATGTCCAAGCACATCTCTGCCATCAGGCGGTTCAGCGCACTCGCGCTCTTCGCGATCCTAGCCTTCGCCGTTTCTTCGACGATGTCCCAGGCTCCAACCACCACTGCGGCCACGACTCCCGTGGAAACGACCCCGGTTCAAATTCAACCTGCTACACCGGGTCCGATCTCCCACAATTTTCATCTGAACAAGATTAACGGAACGCTCAACGTCACCGTCAATTCCGATGGAACCTGGGACTTTTCCGGGACCGGAAAGGCGTTACCGCATAAGGAATACGACGTGAGCGTAGCCTTGAAGAACAAAGCGGGCGAGATGATTCTCTTCCAATACATCGGAGACGCTACACACGGGATTCAATTCAGCAAGCAGGGGCAGGATTCCATCCTCAAGGACAACTTTGCCTCCTTCGCGGCGGGGCACAAGTTTGCATGCTCATACCGCTTCTCAGAGGACAAGGAAGGCCGGGCATTGGCCTATGAAGCCCGCATGAAGAAACTGGAGGCGCTGCGCAGGGAAGAGGAAGAAGCCAGGAAGAGACACGACGAGAAGGTGGCGGCCGAAAAGAAGGCAGCCCGCGAGAAGCAGCAGCAGATTGACGCGGAGCGGGAGCAGCAGCAGCTGGCTCAGCAGAAGAGCAGCGGCGGCGGCGGCGGGTCGAGCGTGGGCAGCGTCCTGGGCGCAATCGGCGGAGTCGCTGCAGGAATCTTATCGTTCCTGTAGACCAAGACAGGCAGGGTTCCCACCGCGGGAGCCATGCGGTTGCAGCTTCCGCGAATCTGGGCAACACAAAAGGCTGGGCATCTTGCCCGGCCTTTTGTTTTCCGAATGTAGCAGGTCAGTTTCCTTATTGCCCGTCAAGAAGAAAAAAACGCCCTTATTCGACGATTCGATACCATATCTACAGAAAGGAGCCGAACCCTCAAATGCATTACTTACTGTTCTACGAAGTTGGCGAGGACTACATCCCCAGGCGCGCGGAGTTCCGCAATGCGCACCTCGAAATGGCATGGAAGGCAAGCGAGCGCGGCGAGTTGCAGTTGGCGGGCGCGCTGGCGAATCCCACTGACGGCGCCGTACTGCTCTTCAAAGGCGACTCGCCTGATGTCGCCGAAAAGTTTGCCCGGAGCGACCCCTATGTTACGAACGGGATCGTGAAGCGGTGGCATGTGCGGGAATGGATGACGGTGGTGGGGGACGGCTGCGCGAATCCCGTCAGACCGCAGACAACGCCGCCGGCGAAATAGCGTGGAGCGGGTTTCTCTCATCAAACCGTCATGGATATTTCGGCGCCGCGCCGATCCTCCTGTACACTGAGTGTTCAAGGCCATGAAAAACAAATATCCAATCGGCATCCTGGGCGCAACCGGAATGGTGGGCCAGCGTTTCATCCAACTGTTGGAGCGCCATCCCTGGTTCGAGGTCGCGTGGCTGGCGGCCAGCGACCGGTCCAGTGGCAAGCCCTACAGCGAAGCAGCCAGGTGGCGCCTCGACACTCCGCTGCCCGAACGCATCGCCAAAATGACGGTAACTCCGGCAGACCCCGAGGGCGCGCCCAAAATCATCTTTGCCGCTCTCGACGCTGGTTTTGCCCGCGAGCTCGAGCCTCGCTTTGCCGATGCCGGCTGCGCCGTAGTCTCCAACTCCAGCGCCTTCCGCATGGCCCCCAACGTGCCTCTGGTCATTCCCGAGATCAACGCCGAACACCTCAGCCTCATCGAGGAGCAGCCCTCGCGCCGCGCCTCCGGCGGCTACATGGTGACCAACCCCAACTGCTCCACCATTGGATTGGTGATGGCCCTCAAGCCCATCGAGCAGCGCTTCGGCATCACGCAGATCCTCGTCACCACCATGCAGGCCATCAGTGGCGCGGGTTATCCCGGCGTGCCGTCGATGGATATTCTCGGCAACGTCGTCCCCTACATCGGCAGCGAAGAAGAGAAGATGGAGGCCGAGACCCTGAAGCTGCTGGGCCGCCTTGAAGGCCATTCCGTGATTCCGCTCCCTGCAAAGGTCAGCGCCAGTTGCAACCGCGTCGCGGTCGAGGACGGCCACACGGAGAGCGTCAGCATCAAACTCGCCAGGCCGGCCACGCGCGATGAGATTCTGGCCGCCTGGGCTGAGTTCCGTCCCCTCGCCGGCCAGGGACTGCCCACCGCTCCCGATCAGCCCATCGAGTGGGCGCCGCAGCCGGATCGCCCGCAGCCCCGCCTCGACCGCAATCGCGGCAATGGCATGTCCGTCACCGTTGGCCGCCTCCGCCCCTGCGGCGTGCTCGACTGGAAGTTCACCGTGCTTTCGCACAACACCATTCGCGGAGCCGCCGGAGCCGCCATCCTCAACGCAGAACTGCTGTCAAGCCTGGGTAAACTCGCATGAGCCTCGTAGTCATGAAGTTTGGCGGCACATCGGTCGAGGATCCGGCGGCCATCCGCCGTACCGCGGCCATCGTCGCCGGGCGCGTGGCCCTGGGCAGGCGACCCGTTGTTGTCGTCAGCGCCATGGCCAAAGTCACCGACCAGCTCCTGCGCGCCGCCGCCATTGCCGCTGAGGGCGACCGCACCGGCGCTCTGGCCATCAGTTCGCGCCTGCGTTCGCGCCATCGCGACACCGCCGCCGAACTGGTCAAGAATTCCGCCGCCCTCGTTGACCAGATCGACCGCAAGTTCGACTCCCTCGACGAAATTCTGCGCGGCCTGGCCGCCATCCTCGAACTCACCCCGCGTATCTCCGACCTGATCGCCAGCTACGGCGAGCTATTCTCCAGCCGCATCGCCGCCGCCGCCTTTCGCGAGCTGGGCATCAATGCAGCCCACGTCGACGCGCGCCAGATCATCATCACCGATTCGCAATTCCAGAAGGCGATCCCGCAGGATGCCCGCATCGAAGAGCGGGCCGCCATAAAGCTGCTACCGCTGCTCGCGCAGGACCAGGTCCCCGTCATGGGCGGCTTCATCGCCTCCAACGAAGCCGGCATCACCACCACCCTTGGCCGCGGCGGCTCCGACTTCACCGCCGCCCTCATCGGCGGCGCGCTCCAGGCCGAGGCCATCGAAATCTGGACCGACGTAGACGGCATCATGAGCGCCGACCCGCGCGTCTGCCCCGACGCACTGCGCGTCAAGGTCATCAGCTTTGAAGAAGCCGCCGAGCTGGCCTACTTCGGCGCCAAGGTCCTCCATCCGGCCACCATCCTGCCCGCCGTCAAAAAGAACATCCCCGTTCTGGTGCTCAACAGCCGCAACGCCGCCTGCGAAGGCACGCGCATCATCTCGCTGCCCCCGCCCTGCAATAGCCCTTTCAAGTCCATCGCCGTCAAAAAGAAGCTCAGCATCATCGACGTTGTGGCCAGCCGCATGTTGATGACCCACGGCTATATGAAGGCCATCTTCGACATCTTCGACAAGCACCAGTGCCCGGTCGATATGGTCTCCACCAGCGAAGTCTCCGTCTCGCTCACCGTTGACTCCAACGAGAAGCTCCCCGTCATCGCCGCCGATCTCGGCCAGCTCGCCGATGTGAAATACGAAGGCCGCAAGGCTCTGGTTTGCCTGGTCGGCGACGACATTCGCGGCCGCAACGGCATGGCCGCACAGGTCTTCAACGCCGTCCGCCACATCAACATCCGCATGATCTCCCAGGGCGCCAGCGAGATCAATATGAGCTTCATGATCGACGAAGACGACGCCGACGAAGCCGTCCGCTCGCTCCACGCAGCCTTCTTTCAGAATCCCGATCCGGAAATTTTTGATGTAGAGGCGCACAAGCCGTAGATTGCGAAAATTCCATGTCCGAAAATCCGGACCTGTGGCACACAGTTTCAGTTCATTTCAGTCGATAAGGACTTGCGCCACCCGCCCATTGCTCCTCTGCATGACACTAGCCTAATAACTGCCGCTCCAGCGCCATCACTTCATCGTCTGTGTCCATAAACGGCATTTGTTCCGCGAGCCTCATCTTGTCGAGGATTTTGCTATCCCACTTCACAAATTGGTACTCGTCGATAATGGCACGGAGAAGCAGCTTGTATAACTGAACGGCGAGATAGTGGTGGGATGTGGCCAACTTTTCATAGGACGACGCCATCAGGCCGAACCCCGTCAGCCCAGCAGCGTGCGTGTACCAGCTCAGTTGCGGATACTTAACTTCATACATCTCCTCAAACGGCTCCTTTAGAAATGCGGCCCGCTCCCTGAGGCTCATTCCTGACCAGTGATTCACCTTCGCTTTCTCTCCCCAAATGGCCCTA
>JBAVYF010000248.1:0-2918 GCA_049698655.1 Occallatibacter sp.
GCCCCAATCCTGTCTAACTCTGCGGACGGCCTCAAGCGACTCAAACACCTTCTCCAGGGATGTAACTTCGAGCCCCGGAAAAAGCGCGGGACGAAACAGTGGTTTCGTCCCGGCTGGTGCATGGCGCGCAACACTTCAATCATGAGCGGGCGCCCCACCCTCGCCGCGTTCTTGTTTTTGCGGCCAGGGTGGGTTTCCTTGTTAAGCTCTTTGTGCCTGCAGCGCCGCCTTCACGATCTTCGGCAATGCCGGCACCTTGAGAATGCGCACGCCGCAGGCGTTGTAGACAGCGTTGAGAATCGCCGGATGAGGCGCGGTCAGCGGCGCTTCGCCCACGCCGGCGGCTCCAAACGGGCCCAGCGGCCGAGGCGTCTCCTGGTAGATGATTTCCATGTCGTCCGGGATGTCGCTGATGTAAGGCAGACCGCAGCTCTTCAAGGTGGTGTGAACCTTCAAGTCTTCAAAGTCCTCGCTGAGCGCCAGGCCGATGCCCTGCGCCAGGCCGCCGTAAATCTGGCCGTCGACCGTGGCGCGGTTGATGATGGTGCCGACATCAACCACGGTAGTGAACTTCACTACGCGGACCTTGCCGGTGGCGCGGTCCACTTCTACCTCGGGCATGAACAGCTCGTACATATAGACCGGGAACGGCTTGCCCTGGCCGGTCACCGCGTCGCAAGCCGTGCAGTCGGTGGCCACCCACTTGCCGTCATAGCGCAGCGGAATCTTCTCCGTCACCATCTCGCCGTAGCTGCGGAATTTGCCGCCGGACTTGCGCATTGCGTTCAGCAGCATCTCGCAACCCACACGGATAGAATTTCCAATGAAGACATTGGAGCGGCTGCCGCCCGACGGTCCGCTGTTGGGCATCAGCGTGTCGTTCATCTCCAGCTTGATCTGCTCGGGGCGCAGGCCGAGCGGGCGCAGGGTTTCGTATGCAAAGCTCAACGTGCCAAGGTCCGCGCCCTGGCCGTGATCCTGCCAGGTGTCGTAGACAGTAACGCCATGCGGAGTCAGCTCCACCGCCGTCTCCGCGCCGTCCGGACCGTCAAGGCCGCAGCCGTAAATGCCGAGCGCGAGACCCACTCCGCGCGGCTTTTCCGCGGTAGAGAGCTCCTTGCAACGCTTCTTGGCTTCCTCATACTTGGGACGCAGCTTGTCGAACAATCCTTCCAGGCAATAAACGTCGGGCGTCTGTCCGGTCGGCGTCGTCGCCGGCGAACGGTAGAGATTGCGATAGCGGAACTCGAAAGGATCGGTGCCCATCTTCTCCGCCAGCATATCGATCGCCATCTCCGATGCGAGGAACGACTGCGGCGAGCCATAAGCGCGGAATGCCGAGCCCCACGCATGGTTGGTGCAGACCGTCTTGCCCAGGCCGCGGATGTTGGGGATGTTATAGCCGGCGCCGATAAACTGCGCCTGCCGCACGGTAAGCAGATCGCCGAACTCCGAATACGGGCCGTGATCGATCCACCAATCAGTCTCCATAGCGACCAGCTTGCCGTCCTTGTCGGATCCAAGTTTGATCTTCACATTGCCGGGGGAGCGTTTGCCGGTGTAAGTGATGTTCTGGTACTGGTCATAGACCAGCGAGACCGGCCGGCCCGTGGCCATGCAGGCCACGCCCAGTAAGGCTTCCATCGTCGGCGAAAACTTGTAGCCAAACGTCCCACCCGCGCCGTTCTGGATGAGCCGCAGCTTCTCCGGCTCAATGCCGATGCCGGGGGCGATCATCGCATGGTGCAGGTGCAACCCGATGCTCTTTGATTGAATGGTCATGCGGCCGTTGTCTTCAAAGTAGGCGCAGCCACAGTCGGGCTCGATGTGAAGATGAGGCTGCCGGCTGCAATAGGTCTCCGTCTCCACCGTGAAAGCGGCCTTAGCCATCAGCGGCTTGGTCTCCTCGCCCTTGACTACGCCCTGCTCGTAGTACACGTTGGGAACGCCGGGATGAATTTCGATCGCGTCCGCCGCCATGGCAGCCGAGCCACTCATGTAGGCGGGCAGGACTTCGAGATCCAGCTTCACCTTCTTGGCGGCCTCACGGGCATGAGCTTCGGTGTCCGCGCAAACAATGGCCACCGCGTCGCCAAATTGGAAGACCTTGTCCTTGCAGAGAATCGGACGGTCCCATCCGTCGCCCTTGTTGGTCGGGAAGGTGATCAGGCCGGTGATGGCGTTTTTGCCCTTCACATCCTTCCAGGTGACCACCTTCGCCACCCCCGGCATCTTCTCTGCTTCACTGGTGTCGATGCCCTTGATATTGGCGTGCGAGACCTCGGCCTGCACCAGCGCAAGGCGCAACGTGTCGGGCGGCATGTGCAGCGCCACATCGGCGCCGAAGTCCCATGATCCGGTTACCTTGGCCAGAGCCGAGGGCCGGCGGTAGGTCGAACCGAGAATCGAGCCGTTTTCGGCCGGCTCGAAGAGAAGGTCTTCCTTCTTCTTTTCGCCACGCACCACTGCGGCGGCGTCCATCACCGCATCCACCAAAGGCACGTAGCCGGTGCAGCGGCAGACGTTCCGGTTGATGTCAAACCACTTCCGCACGTCGCTCCGGCTGGGCGCGGGATTCTTGTCCAGCAGCACCTTGGCAGACATCAGGAAGCCCGGCGTGCAGATGCCGCATTGCGCCCCGCCGCGCGCCATCCACGCTACCTGCAGCGGATGCAGGTTATCCGGCGTTCCCAACCCCTCGATGGTGGTGATCCTGGCGCCCTTCTCCACCTTGCTCACCGGCATCAGGCAGGCGCGGATCGCCTTGCCGTCCACGATCACCGTGCAGGTTCCGCATTGCCCCTCGCTGCAGCAAACCTTGCAGCCGGTCAGCAGTAGTTGCTCGCGCAAAACGTCGGCCAGGCTTTTCTTCGCATCGACGACCAAAGAACGATCCAACCCGTTGATATTGAGAACGC
>JBAVYF010000249.1:0-6777 GCA_049698655.1 Occallatibacter sp.
AGCCTTTGGCTTTTCCACGCTGTTTCTGGTCAGCTACATCCTGCACCACTATTTGCACGGCGATGTCTTTTATCCGGCTCACGCGGCTTTGCGATGGCTTTACATTCCGTTGCTCGTCAGCCATATCGTGCTGGCAGCCGTGGCGCTGCCGCTGATTCTTGTCACCTTCTTCTTCTCGCTCACCGGCCGGATTCCCCAGCACCGCAAGGTTGCCCGCTGGACATTCCCGCTGTGGCTTTACGTCTCGATCACCGGCGTCGTCACTTACGCGATGTTGCGCCTGGCGCAAGGATAGACAAACTTATGCCCGCAAACGGCCCCAACCAGAATCCAGGCCCACCCGGCGACGGCACCCGCCAACTGCTGCAATGGGGCGCGTCGATGCTCGCGGCGGGCCTTATGGCCGCGATATTGCTGGGGACCCTGCTGGGCGGCTTGTCGCCCACCGGGGCCAGCACCAACACCGGCTGGTTCGCCCTGATCGTCGCGCTGATGTGCATCCCCTTCGGCGGCCTGCTGGTGACACTCGGCCTGGCCAAAGCTCTGCGCAACCGGGCACTTGCCCGCAAACGCTGATTGTCTGCTATCCTTTTCGAGGATTGGAGTACAACAACATGGCACGAAGCGTAAACAAGGTCACCCTCCTGGGCAACGTAGGCAAAGATCCTGAGATTCGTTCCAGCGCCAGCGGCGTGATGGTCGCTAACTTCACCCTGGCCACCAGCGATCGCTTTCAGGACGCTCAGGGCAACTGGCAAGACCGCACCGAGTGGCACAACCTGGTCGCTTTCAAGCGCACCGCGGAAATCGTCCGCGATTACGTGAAGAAGGGCTCCAAGCTGTACATCGAAGGCAAGCTCCAGACCCGCAGTTGGGACGACGAGAAGTCCGGCCAGAAGCGCTATAAGGTTGAGATCATCGTCAATGAGCTGGTCCTGCTTTCCAGCCGCGAGGAGGGCGCGGGCGGTTACAGCAAGACGGCGAGCTCCTCGGGCACTGCTGCCAGCTTCGATCAGCGGCCTCCAGCAGCCGCCGGTGCTCCGGACGAATACTCGCAGCAAGCCGAAATCTCCGACGACGACATTCCGTTCTGACGGCAAAGAACAAGGAACAGCCACCCCAGCGAGCAAAGACTGCTCGCCGGGGACCCCGGCAGGGGTCAGGGGTCAGCTGCTGACACTCTTTGGGGCTGCGCTAGCTTCGTCCTCTTTTCCCGCCTCGCCCAGCGGGTCATTGTCGCGGTCAACCGTCTCGGCCAGCGCGGCCAGCTTTGCGGCCAGCTCCGGCGTCCAGCTTGCCTCCGGGGCGCGCCAGCTCCAGTTGCCGGCGGCCACGGCGGGCGTATTCATGCGCGCTTCTGAACCAAGCTCCAGCAAATCCTGCGCCGGGACCACCGCTATCTGCGCCACGCTGGCCTCGATGGCCCAGATCAGCGGCCACACCGGGTTATCGCCAAACGGCCCCACATAAGCCTTGACGGCAGCTCGCTCTATCTTGCTGGCCGCCTGCCACCAGCCCAGCGTGGTGTTGTTGTCGTGCGTGCCGGTGTAAGCCACGGTGTCGGGGGAGAAGCGGTGGGGCAGGTGGATGTGCGCTCCTTTGCTGCCGAAGCCGAATTGCACGACCTTCATCCCCGGCAGGCCAAGTTCCCGCCTTAGCGCATCCACCTCGGGGGTAATCATGCCCAGATCCTCGGCCACCAGCGGCAGCGGCCCCAGCGCCTCCTCCAGCGCTCGGAAGAGAGCCAACCCCGGCGCCTTCACCCATGTGCCGTTGACCGCCGTCTCCTCGGTGGCCGGAATCGCCCAGTACGCTTCGAAGCCGCGGAAGTGGTCCAGGCGGACGATGTCATACAGCTCACAAGCCCGGCGAATCCTCTCAATCCACCAGTCGAAGCCCCGCTCGGCGAGCACATCCCAGCGATAGAGCGGATTGCCCCAGCGCTGTCCGGTAGGCGAAAAGTAGTCGGGCGGCACGCCGGCAATGTGCCGGGGCTTCAGATTCTCGTCCAGATCGAAGATCTCGGGGTGAACCCACACGTCGGCCGAATCCATGTTGACGAAGATGGCCACGTCGCCGAGGATCCTTATTCCGTTGCGTGCCGCAGCCTCCCGGAGATCATTCCACTGGCGTAAAAAGGCAAACTGTAGCGCCTGTTCCAGGGCGACAGCGCGGCTGTATTTTGCGGCTGCCTGGGCCAGCGCCTCCGGCTGGCGGCGGCGCAGCGGCTCGGGCCACCCCGTCCACGAGCCGGAACCGTATTGCCGGCGCAGCTCGGCATAAAGAGCGTAGTCAGCCAGCCAGACCGCCTCTGCCCGGCAAAACTCCTGGTACTGCTTCCACTGATCAGCCAATTTGGGGTCGCGCGGCCCGCGGTCGAGAAAATTTTCCGCCGCCTCGAAGAGCAGCGGGAGCTTCCGCTCCTCAACTTTTTCGTGGTCCACGTTGCCACTTCGCCCGGCGAGGCCCGCGATGCGGGAGCCCTCGATCCAGCCCCAGTTGGAGAGAAATTCCAGGCTGAGCAAAAGCGGGTTGCCGGCAAATGCCGACGTGGCCGCGTAGGGCGAGTAGCCATAGCCGGTGGGACCGAGGGGGAGAACCTGCCAGACGTGCTGCCGGGCGGAGGCAAGAAAGGCGACAAACTCATGGGCGGCAGGCCCCAGGTCACCGATGCCCCCATACGAGGGCAGGGAAGTGATGTGCAGCAGAACTCCGGACGAACGCTGAAACTCCATGGCTTGATTATCAGCGCAACCCGCGCAGTACGCGATGCACTGTCCGATAAAATGCGGCCTACAAGACTGAAATAGGCCCGCGTCCAATAAAGGATGCGGGCCTTTGTGCTGTTACCTGCTTGTTTTTCGCCTATGTGCCCGGAACCCCTTCGGCTCTTGCTTTGGGAATCTGGATGCGGTTGTGCTTCTTGTAGTCTTCCAGGATGGTACTCAGGAAGACGTTGAAGGCTTCACCGCGGCGCTGGTCGAGAATCTGATCCCTGGCCTGGTCGAAGTTCTGGGCGATCTCAGCGGCGGTGGGCTCCTGCTTGTCCACCAGCCGGGCCACTACGCCGGTGCGCCCTGCATTGATGGGGCCGCTGATGTCGCCGGGCTTCATGTCGAACAGTTGCGGAGCCACCTGGCCAACCTGGCCGAGATCGGGCACCTGGCCGATCCCACCCACCAGGTCGCTGGTCTTGAGAGACAAGCCCATCCCTTTGGCGGCCTTGGCCAGATCGTTCAGGTTCCTGGCCTTCTGCGCCAGCTCCTGGGTCTTCTGGCTGAGCAGACCGGGCAGTTGCTCGTTGCGGTAGTCGTCGGCAACGCGGCTCTTCCAGTCGGCAAAGCTGGGCGCGTGGGCCGCGGCTATGCCGGTAACCTGGAAGATCGCGTAGCCCTCGCCGGTGGTCGCGAACTGCGGCGGGTCGCCCTGTTTGGACTCGAAGGCCTTGCCGATAATCTGGGAGGAGTCAGGCAGCGCGGAGATGACGCCCTGCACGCCGACCAGCGGCGTGGTTTCCACTTGCAGGTGATGGGCCGCGGCGGTCTTTTCCAGGCCGTTCTTGATGGCCTCGGAGGTCAGCGTGCGCGCGTAGTTTTCTTCAGCCGCGGCCGCCTTCTGGCGAATCAGCGTGGCCTGGATGGTGGGCAGAACTTCGTTGATTGATTCGGCGTGCGCCGCCTGCCGCTCCTCCACCTGAATGATGTGATAGCCGTACTGCGTCTTGACGATCTTGGAGTCGCCGACCTTCTGAGTAAAGACCGCATTCAGAAACTCCGGAATCATCGGGGCGTTGCGGTTTATGAAGCCGATTTCGCCGCCCTTGTCTTTGCTGCCGGGATCGTCGGAGTTCTTTGCGGCCAGTTCAGCAAAGTTCGCGCCGCCCTGAATCTGCTTGAGCAGCGATTCGGCCTTGGCCTTGGCCGCGGCATCGGTCTTGGCATCGGCGCCGGGCGCAACCATGATGAGGATGTGGCGCGAACGGGCCTGCTCCGCAACCGTGTACTCGGACTGGTGCGCATTGAAGTACTGTTGAATCTCCTGCTGGCTGACCTGCGGAAGGCCGCCGGGCAGCTCGTTGGGAGTAAAGGCAAAGTAGGCGATCTTGCGCTGCTCGGGCACGGCCGTGGCATAGCGCGCGGCGTTCTTGGTGAAGAAAGCCTGGAGGTCGCTGTCAGAGGGATTGATCGTCTTGCGCAGGTCGTCGGCGGAGATCACCGCATACTCGAACTTGATCTTGATGTTTTCCGTGCGATAAGCATCGCGCACTTCCCGGTCGCTCACCGTGACCCCGGCGGTAATCAGCGCCTGCAGCCGCCGGATAAGAATCTGCTGCTGCACCTCTTGCTCAAACTCTGTCACGGACATGTTGAACTGGCCGATGACAAAGTTGGTGTAGCGTTCGAGGCCGATGTACTCGCCGTTGGGGTAGAGGTACTCGCCAAACTGGCCCTGATGGAGGAACTGGCGCACATCGTCGTCCGTGGCATAGATGCCCAGCTTCCCGGCCTCAGCCAGCAGAATCTTCTGCTGCACCAGTTGCTGGCCAACCTGCGCCTCGATGAAGCGCACTGCCATCGGGTTGTCGGCATATTGCGGGCTCCGCCGCATCAACTGCTGGCGGGCCATCTGGCTCACCCGCTGCTGGCTGATCGTATCCCCCGAGGAGAAGAAGCGGCTGTACCAGTGCGGATAGATGGTGGCGTATGTGTCGGTGGTTGGGGCGCCCATGCCGGTGAGGCCGGGAATCAGGTAGATCACCATGCCTACCGAGGCGGCGGCGATGATGACGACGAAAAGTGCCTTGACGACGCGATTGTCTTTCTGCAGAAAACGGATCATGGGCGGACTTGAACCTTCAACTCTCTACGCGCAAACAGGTCTAACTCCCTGGTCCAGCACGGCTGCGGCTGGATGCGGGCATCGGACTGGATGCGCAATTGTCGTGCAATTGTCGCTTGATGCGATTCATTGCCATTATAGACGAGAGCGAACCGGGCGATGGCGCTTCCAAAATCACAATGGGCATCCCGTCTTCCGGGATGCCCGCATTTCTCAGCGTCGATTGTCAGGCTTTTACCGCCAGTAGTAGTACCCGCCCACGGCGTAATACGGACGGTAGTAAACCGGCGGATAGCCATAGGGATAGCCATATGCATAAGGATACGGCCGGCCATAGGGGTAATAGCCGCGCCGGTAAAGGTTAGGACCGCCCTGATAAAGCCCCTGCGCCATGCGGGCTGCCTCTTTGGCGCTCACCGGGTTGACCGTCAGCGGAGTATTCAGGTGGAAGTCCACCCGCGCCTCGGCGGGAATCCAGACGCCCGGTCCGGGAGTAGCTGCTGAAGCAGCCGTGCCTGCTGCCAGGCCTGCTCCGGCGCCGATAGCGCAGCCGACGCCACGGCCTGCGATGCACCCGATAATGGTGCCCATCATTGTGCCGCCGATCATGTTGTTGGCAGACCGGCCACCCTTACCCGGTCCTTTCACCTTGAACTGGCTGGTATCGAGCGGGTAGCTCTGCCCGCCCATCTCCAGCGAGGTGAGCGTCAGCGCCAGTTCGGGGCTGCCCTCAAGCGCGCCTGCCCGCTTGATCTCGGTCACAACGCCATGAGCGGTGGCGCCGCGCGGGATCGCCAGTACATTGCCGATGGCCACGTCCCGGATCACCGTGAATTGAACCGGCTGGCCGTCCTTGGCTCTCTTGCTGTTCACCGGCTCGCTGGTTCGCAACTGCAGTAGAGTTCCCGCGGGGATGGTCACCGGGCCATTGGGAGTCGCGTACGCCCGGGCCTGTTGCTGAGCCTGTCTTTGTGCCTGAATCTGGGCCTGAACATCATCGTGAATCTGACCGCGGAACTGCCCCTGGTCATTCGGCTGACTGGGGACTCCTTCATCCGGCTGGCTGTTGCTCTCGTCCTGCGCGGCCTGGGCATCTTGCGGATTGACGACCTTGAGGTTATTGTTCACCTTGGTCACGCCCTGCACCTGGTGGGCAATCGACTCCGCCAAGCCTCGGTTGGCATCGCTTGCAACCGTTCCCGAGAGCGTAACCTCACTCTGAATGGTGGCCGCGGTGATCAGGTCGTTCTTCAGCGCCTGGGAAGCGTCCAGGGCATGCACCACGTCCATCTCGATCTGGCCGTCCGTGCGGACTTCGGCCTGCGGGGGCGGGGCCACTGGTGTGGTCTGGGCCAGCGCAATCACGCCGCACAGGGCCACCATTCCGGCCCACGCCAGGGCCTGGGGGAAAACTCTGTTGAACATTGGCCGATTCATCGTTATGTTTCTCCTGCGCATGAAGTCTTGCTCCCGGTCCACCTTGATTAGACGAGAAATGGAGGGAGCCGTCATCGGTGTAAACCCCGCCGCCGGGAAAAAGTTCCGCGGACTTGAGAAGAGCTTGAAACAATAGAGCGGTTTTTCCGTTCAGTCTCCGGCTTCTACCCCTACGCCAGCGCCTCATCGACAGCCGCGGCCAGCGTCTTCAACCCGGCCGCCACATTGGCTCCCAGGTGAACCCGCAGCGCCCGGCGGCCACGCGACTCCAGCACCGCCAGGTCTCCTGCGGCCTGGGCGTCAATCACCACGCCAAAACTCAGCTTCTGCCCCGGAATCGCCACATCGATGGCGTGACCCGCGGTGATCTGCAAGAAAACACCGGTGTTGGGACCGCCCTTGTAGTCCTGCCCGGTGTAGTGGAGGAAGCGCGGGCCGAAGCCCAGGCAGGTGGCCACGCGCTTCTTGTCGCGCACCTTGTGCCGCAAGCCCTGAATCACT
>JBAVYF010000250.1:0-6499 GCA_049698655.1 Occallatibacter sp.
GGCAAATCCACCGCCGGTTTCGCCCTCCGGCATGAAAAATAAATAACATTTCCGCACCTGACTAAAAGCAACCTTTTCCGTCTTCCTGCATCTATATGGATAACAAGCAGAGGCTACCTCGAAACAAAACCCTACCAAGAATGGTATTCCCCTCCTTCTTGAAGGTTCGGTATGAACCTCTTCCCCTATACCCCACTGGACACCCTTCCTAAACTGCCTCTCAAGCGGGCCTGCCGGAAGGCAGGCCCATTCGTTTGTCTGCCGTCCGATAAAATCAAAGCCAGATGCGCTCATCCTCTGCTCCAAAGACCTACCCCGAGAAGGAAATCAAGGCAATCGACGCGCTTCTTCTGCGGGCCGGCCTGCAGCGCAACCTGCGCGGTAAGGCCGACGTGACAGGCCGAATGCGTTTCGAGCGATCCACACAGCAGGAGCTCATCCCGGCCGCGCCGGTTCCCCGCGTCGCCGCAAATGGCGTCCAGTGGCTGGCGGTTCCCGCCTGGGAAAAGACGAAGTGGCTTTGGCACGGCTTCAGCACGCGCCGCGGCGGACTCAGCCGGGCATTCTGCGCCGAGAATGCCCAAGGCGAGTTGAATCTTGGCTTTACGGAAGAGGATGACCGGGAAGCGGTGGCCCGGAATCGCCGTCTGCTGGCCGAGGCAGTCAGCGGAGACGCGTCTACGCCGCTGGTGGACCTCAAACAGATACATTCCAACCTGGTGCTGCTGGCGTCTGCGGCCGATGCAAGCCTGAAACAACCCAGAAAGGCGGACGGCCTGATGACCGATGAGCCCGGCCTGCTCATCGGCGTCCGCACCGCCGACTGCATCCCGATTCTGGTGGCCGACCGCAAGCTCCGCGCGGTGGCCGCCTTCCATGCCGGATGGCGGGGAACGGTGCAGCGCATCGTCGAGTCCGGCATTGGCCGCATGAGGCTCGAGTTCGGCTCCCGGCCTGAAGATCTGATGGCCGCCATCGGTCCCGGCATCGGCCCCTGCTGCTACTCCGTGGGCGAAGAGGTGCTCTCCAGCTTTGAGTCCCAGTTCGCCTACGCCCGCGAGCTCTTCCGCGAGGTCTACGACTCGGACCCGGTGCGGACGAAGTACCCGATGCTGTTCATGACGCAGCGCGCGCCGGGCCACTCGGAGATCGGCCCCAGCCTGCACCTGAATTTAGTCGAAGCCAACCGCCGCCAATTGCTGGCCGCCGGCCTCAAGCTCCGGGCCATTCATTTAGTGGGCGGCTGCACAAGCTGCCAGCCGGAGCTGTTCTTCTCCCACCGTGCCTCGCAGGGCCGCACGGGGCGCATGATGAGCGTGATTGGAATCCGGCCCGATGCGGCCCGGCGGTGAATGATTGGAGCCTTCCGGGTGATACGATGGGGCATTCTCAATACACAGCGGGAAGGGCGACCTACCATGAAAGTTGCCAGGGACGAGGGGCAAAATCTCGCGCAGAAAGGGACAGGCTTGTCTTTCGCCTGGCGGGGTGCGACTGTCTTGCTGGGCGCACTCTTCCTGGCCTGGCCGGCCTTCTATAACGGCTTTCCGCTGCTTTACCCCGATTCCATGACCTATCTCGGCGACGGCCGCACCGTCGCCCGCGCGGTCTTCCTACATCAGCTTTCGGATTACTACGGCGTCCGTTCCTTCTTCTACAGCCTCGTCATTCTCCCCTTTCACTGGAACCTCTCCCCCTGGCCCGTAGTCGCCCTGCAATGCCTGCTGGTTGCCTTTGTCGTCTGGCTGGTGGCGCGCTCCATCGCTCCGCTGCACACTGTCTCCCGTTACCTCATCCTCATCCTCGCCCTCAGCCTGTTGACCAGCGCAAGCTGGTATGCCGCCTTCATCATGCCCGACATCCTGGGCCCGCTCGCCTACCTCTCCATCTATCTGCTGGCCTTCGCGCGGGAGACGCTCTCGCGCGCCGAGCGGCTGGCCCTCTATCTCATCGCCTGGTGGGGCATCACCGCTCATGCCTCGCACCTGTTGCTGGCTGCCGGCCTGTGGCTGCTGTTGGTCCTGTTTGCCGCCTTCGAGCCAGGACCATTCTGGCGCCGCCTGCGGAGCCTGGGCGAAGTAGCGGCCATCCTTGCCGTTGCGGCCGCCTCTCAGATGGCGCTGCACGGCTATCTCTACGGCAAGCCCTCGCTCAACGGCAAGCGGCCTCCCTATCTGATGGCCCGCATCATCGCCGACGGCCCCGGACGCTGGTACCTGGAGAAGCACTGCCCCCAGTTGCAATGGGCAATCTGCAACCATCTCAGCCAGCTCTCCGGCGATCCGGACACGCTTCTATGGGATGCGAATGGGGCCTACCAGAGCGGAACCGACGATGAAAGAGATCAGATCGACCACGAGGAGATGCCTCTGGTTCTGGCCACGGTTCGCGCCTATCCCCGCCAGCAGCTTTCCCGCTCGGCCGCCAACTTCCGGGACCAGCTCCTGGACTTCGGCTTGTATGGCTTCAACTCGAGCGAATGGATGCTGGAACAATTCGATGAAGTGCTGCCCAGGGCGCGGTCGAGCTATCTCAGAAGCAGGCAGGCGCGCGATGCTCTTCCTCTCGACCTGCTCACCGACATTCAGTGGTGGACCATCGTCGCCTCGCTGGCCGCGATTGCCGCTCTGATTCCCTTCCTCTGGCGCCGCCACTCCCCTCGGCTTGCCGGCCTCAGCCTGGTCGTTTTCGGCATGGTCGTCGCCAACGCCCTGGTCACCGGAGTCCTGTCGGTGGTTGATGACCGCTATGGATGCCGCGTGATCTGGCTGCTCCCGCTATTGGCGGGAATTTTCTTTCTGGATTGGCTCCATCAGCGGGAGCCGGCGTCGCGGGAAGACGAAAATGCCGCCCTTGCCTCATGCCACTGAAGCAGGGCGGCAAATAGCGATTGCGCCCAGGAAGGGTGGGATCTCCTGCGACAGGTCTTCGTCGCTGGGGTGCAGAGGGCAGGCGCGCTCAGGAGGCTTTGGCGGCTTCCTGAGGGTTGACCAGGTCGCGCAGCTCTTTGGACGGCTTGAAGTAGGGCACCTTCTTGGCCGGAACCTCAACGCGTTCCCCGGTCTTGGGGTTGCGCCCGATGCGGGAATTCCGCTGGCGTATGCGGAAGGATCCGAAGCCGCGAATCTCAATCTTGTCTCCGCCCTTGAGAGCCCCAATCACCGCATCGAAGATGGTTTCGACGATGACCTCGCCGTCGCGGCGCGTCAGGTCGCCTACTGCGGTCACCTTTTCCACCAGGTCTGCCTTTGTCATATCCTCTAGGCCTCCGCTCACAGCATAACCGGATTCTACCCATCCTGGCGCGAAAAGCAAGGCTTCCCTGTGAATTTGAGCCTTTTCCTCTCAACGGCTTGGCGGAATCAGAGTCTGTTTACACTGCCCAGGTGGCGGCTACAGCCAACTTTGTCCGGCGGCGTTTATGATGACCAGTGTCAATCCCTGAGGTTTCCCGCCCTGCCCGGAGCGGAAACCAGAGGGAGGGGGCGGAGACGTGACGGACAATTTCAGCAACAGCGCCGTGCCAATGTACAGCATCGTGATTCCGGCCTACAACGAAAGCGCCCGCATTCCGGCGACGCTTGCCTCGGTGGTGGGCTGCATTCGCGCGCGCGGCTGGGATGCCGAGGTCCTGGTGGTCAACGACGGCTCAACCGACGCGACCGCCGAGGTGGTGCGCGCCTTTGCGCAAACCGCGCCCGAGGTCCGGCTTGTCGAGAACCCCGGCAACCGCGGCAAAGGTTACAGCGTGCGCTCCGGGATGCTCCAGGCGCGGGGCGGAGTGGTGCTTTTCACCGACGCCGACCTCTCGGCGCCCATCGAGGAGGCTGAACGCCTTTTTGCCGCCATCAAGGGTGGCGCGGACATCGCCATCGGCTCTCGCTGGCTGGAGGCCAACCGCCAGACCCAGCGCCAGCCGCTCTACCGCCAGTTCTTCGGCCGCTGCTTCAACTCCGTCACCCGCGCCGTCATGCGCCTGCCCTTCGCCGACACCCAGTGCGGCCTCAAAGCCTTCACTCGCCAGGCCGCCCAGACCGTCTTCCAGCTCCAGACCATCGAGCGCTGGGGCTTTGACCCGGAGATTCTCTTCATCGCCCTCAAGCGCGGTTACTGGATTATCGAGGTGCCGGTCAGTTGGGCCCACGACGAGCGCACCCGCATGAGCTATCTGAAAGACGGCATCAAGATGCTCGAAGAGCTCACCATCATCCGCTGGAACGCCTTCCGCGGCCGCTACAACAAACCGGTGGAAGCGACCCGGCGCACCGGGGAGACGCGGTAGGGAGCCGAGTCGGCCAGGTAGGACACCAAACAGGTCTGCCTCCAAGCAGGAACAGCTACAGTTGCATAATTGCGAATTTGTAATTATATTATTGGCATGACCGGAATCCGGTTCGAGTGGGATGATGCGAAGAACCTCTCCAACCAGCGCAAGCACGGCGTCAGTTTTGAAGACGCCAGTGAAGTGTTTCGCGATCCGCTTTACGTGTCTTTGAAGGAGCGCATCCAGGACGGTGAGCAGCGCTGGCAGACATTCGGAGAAGTTGATGGCTGGCTGCTCGTAATGGTGGCGCACACCGTAAATGAGGAAGACAGGCACGGTGCAACGGTAGAGGTAATTCGCATTATCTCGGCACGATATGCATCGCGAAAGGAGAGGCAACGCTATGAAGACGAAAATGGTTAGCTATACGTTTGAAACGCTGCCGCCTCTGACCGAGGCGCGACGGGCAAAGCTGCGGGCGCTGGGCGCTCGGCCAGATAGCGAGATCGACTTTAGCGATATCCCCCAGTTGACCGACGAGCAGTGGAAGAATGCCGAGCGCGGCCGTTTCTATCGCCCGGTGAAGCGGCAGATTACGGCGCGGGTGGATGCGGATGTGCTGGCATGGCTCCAGGCGCAGGGCAAAGGCTACCAGTCGCGCATCAATGCGATTCTGCGCCGGGAGATGCTGGCGGCGCACCGGGCGGCGGGAGCGAAGTAGACAAGGGGCACAGGCGGGCGGGGCGCGGGCCATGGCCTGCTCCGCGATTGGGGCTATTCATCGGGCATAGGAGCCTCCTGAGCGCCGGTACCTTTCAATTCACGAACGTGGCCTTGACTCGTATCGAACTATGGAAATAGGGTATCCAGACAGCTGCCACGATGAATACCTCGATGACCCCAAATAACCCGCTGGACGGATGGGTAGATGGGAGGATTGCCGTAGTGGCCATGTGGTCCGCCAGCGCAAAGAAGCATTGGGCAGCATAGAAGGCGATCATGCACTTCGGAAGGAGCCTCTTCTTTGTGTAGAAGAGGATGTTGAGACAGATCAGCGCGGCAATAAATGCTGCATCGATGACGACTTCGTAGATGAAGAGATCGTTAAGCGATGGGTGATTCGCGAAGACGCCCAGACGTTCTCTGACGATCAGTGCCTGAATGTTGAAAGTGATTCGAAACAGGCGCGCGAACGGTGAAATCGCCAAGACTACGGCTGGCAGAATCAGCCATCCCCCGATGCCCTTCAGGTCGTCGAAATGCTTGAAGGCCGGTGCCTCTGTGGCGCCCGTTTCGGCAACTCCGGGGTGAGCCGCTACCGCGCTTCCGCAGTGTGGGCAAACCTGGCTGCCTTCATCGAGCATTGACGAACAACCGGTGCAAGAAATAGTCATTGTGAATCCTCGGGGTTCGCGCCGGATGGTACATCGAAGGAATTGACCCTGTCAACGGAGGCGCAAAAGCCTCGATGCCTGGAACCCGCCTTCGTGTAAACTCGCAACCTCGATTGCCGTCCATTCATCTTGGGGGAAACTGTGGAGACTCGTTTTCGCTGCCCATGCTGCGGATATAAGACGCTGGAGGCGCCCGAAGCGCTGGGCTTGTGCCCGGTTTGCTGGTGGGAGGACGACGGCCAGGAGGACAAGGACGCCTCTGATGTCCGGCTGACGGTGAACGGCGCCCTCAGCCTGGACGAGGCCCGCGCCCACTACGCCCGATGCGGCGCGGCCCATCCCCGCTTTCTTCCCTACGTGCGTAAACCACAGCTTACTGAGCAATAATTCGCCCACCGGGACCCCCGACGAGCGATCTTTGCTCGCTGGGGTGAAGGGACAGGTCTTCGTCCGTGGGGTGGAGTACCGGGGTCCCCACGGACAGGTCTTCGTCCGTGGGGTGGAGTAGTGCCTTTCCCGGTGCCCCCGGCGACGAAACCAGCCCTGCAGGTTTGACCCTTCCAGCAAACCCCCTTACCATGAGTGGAGGTGTTTCCTTGGCCGCGCGGGGATGGTTTTGTCCCGAGCGGGAGCCAACGGCAGCAGTTTGCCGCAAGAGTTGGCGGTTTGCCGTCGCCGGACGCTGGTTTGCGGCCCGAAACACGCAGTTTGCACCCCAATCTGGCAGTTTGTTCGGCGCGCAAGGCGCGTGGAAGGTAAAATTTTGAGCCCTACCGGCACAATCGAAGACAACTCGCAACCCGAAGCGGCCGAGGCGCCAGTGGGCCACGATCACGAAGGG
>JBAVYF010000251.1:0-1731 GCA_049698655.1 Occallatibacter sp.
GCCTCATCAATCAGCGGCCCCATCAGAGTTTTAGGATCGAGTGGATCGCCAATTCTCACTTTTTCGTAATTACCAATCAGCTTGTGAACAAATGTGTTGTATATGCCCTCATGAATAATCAGCCTGCGCGTGGAGGTGCAACGCTGCCCCGCTGTGCCGACGGCGCCGAAGAATGAAGATGCCAGCGCTCCTGTCAAATCGGCCTTGTCGGAGATGATGAGGGCATTGTTGCCCCCAAGCTCGAGAATTGTGCGGCCCAGACGGGCGCCGACAACCTGCGCGATGCGCTTGCCCATCCGGCCTGATCCGGTGGCGCTGATCAGGGGGAGCCGGGTGTCGGCCAGAATGCGTTCGCCGACGGTCGACCCGCGTCCGACGACCACGCAGGAGACGCCGTCAGGAACGCCGTTGGCGTGGAGCACCTCGCGGATGATGTTCTGGCATGCGATGGCGCAGAGCGGTGTCTTGCTCGAAGGCTTCCACACCACCGGATCGCCGCAGACTAAAGCCAGCGCGCTGTTCCACGACCAGACCGCAACCGGAAAGTTGAAGGCAGTAATCACGCCGATGGGCCCGAGCGGGTGCCACTGCTCCATCATGCGATGCATCGGCCTCTCGCTCTGGAGTGTCGGGCCGGAAAGTGTGCGGCTGAGACCGACGGCATAGTCGCAGACGTCGATCATCTCCTGCACTTCCCCCTGGCCTTCGGTGAGGATCTTGCCCATTTCCAGCGAAACGAGCCGCCCCAGCGCATCCTTTTTCTCGCGCAAAGCTACCCCTAGCTGACGAATAATTTCGCCTCTTTTGGGGGCAGGCAAGGCGCGCCAGAACTCGAACGCTTTCACCGACTGCGCGACAACAGTGTTGTAGTCGGCCTCGCTCGCCTGCTGGACTTTGGCCAGCAACTCTCCGGTAGCCGGGCTGTGGACTTCGATCCAGTCTCCGCTGCTCGCAAACCACTGGTCCCCGTAACTCGCGCCCGAAAGGACTGCCCGCAATCCCAACTCTTTGAAAATCCTGTCTGTTTCTCCCATGCCAATCACCCTTTAGAATCTGTAAAAATAGCGTTTCACAGCGGAATGGACGACCGGAGGGCCGTGCCCACTTCGATCAGCCGCAACAATCCAACAATCTGCTCCGGCGTCTGCTTCCTGCTTCGTGCCATGCCATGCTTCTTCCATGCCAGCTTGTCGCATTCATACTGGTACAAAATTTGCTGGGCGTTACAAATCGGGCGGAAAACCTCGTAAAAACAGGGAACAGGGACCGAGGTTAGTACCCGAAAATAAGAGCTAACTTTGTTCCCTTGACTGATTCCGCAAACACCTCAGTTTACCGCACCGGTTACCTTGCTGGCACGTTGTTTGACCCCCCGGCGCGGGGCCCCGATGCGGCTTTGGCCCTCTGGCCGTACAATAAGCCCTGAGGTAGAACCGGTTTTCCCATGTCATTGAATGGTTACCCATCGCGCTCCACGCGGTCGCACGGCCTTCGTTCGCTGTTCAGTATGTTTTCCAGTGATCTGGCCATCGATCTAGGCACCGCCAACACCCTGGTCTTTGCCGCCGGCAAGGGCATCGTCGTCAATGAGCCCTCGATCGTGGCCATCAACAAGAACACCGGCGAGGTGGAAGCCGTGGGCAAGGAGGCCAAGGAGATGCTGGGCCGCACCCCCGGCAACATCGTGGCCATCAAGCCCATGAAGGACGGTGTCATCGCTGACTTCAAAGT
>JBAVYF010000252.1:0-4003 GCA_049698655.1 Occallatibacter sp.
ATAAACGGTAATATCCAGCCGCCGAGTGATGGGATGATGATGGGTACGATCATTGGTCCGTAGCTTGGCAATTTCAGATGTTGACTATGAGTGACCGAGTTGACCAGTACGTCCCATTGCAACGAAGGTCGGCTTTAGGACTAGGAACACACTGCTCGTAGAGCAGCAACCTGTGACTGAGATTTCTTAGGAGCGAACCATGCGAACTGTAATGATGATTGTTCTTGCAGCTTTCACGATACCGAATCCGTTATTAAGCCAATGCAAAGCATCTGTGGGAGGGATGGTCATCGACGAGAGTGGCAATCCGCTTTCAGGGGCTAAAGTAAGTTTTATCGAAGACAAGATTTATGATTATCAGCAGCTTCCCAGAGCCTCTTTTCAAACCGATGTGGCGGGCAGTTTCAGTGCGGAAGTATCCATTTCAAGCCCTGGAAAATTCTGGGTTATGGCGAGGAAGCCCGATGACGGATACCCCGACAATAGACTTCTATTCTATCTCGACCGTGAACCGCCAAAAGTTCTTCTAAGCTGCGAGGAGCCTCGCTCAGGGATAGTTATTCGGCTTGGACCCAAAGTAGCGTATATTCGCCGGCTGACTATCCTTGACGCTGAAACAGGGCTGGCAGTGAAGAACGCGGGAATTACATTGCGCAGGGTGTCTCGTCCTGTGGAGTGGACTCACCTAGATGCGCTTTTTCTAAAAATGGCCGTGTCTGGGAATAATCTCGATTTGAAGCTCGCCGTACCATCGGAGGTTGACATCTCTTATGAAATATCCGCGCCCGGATACGACACATCGCCACGAACAATTCTGCACTTACAGCCTTCGCAGGACGTGAATCTTGATGTGACATTGCAGCACTCTTCTCAAAGCACTACCCAATTGCCATAGGGAACCTGCCTATCGTTGTTTTGGGAAAATGACTTTCACCACAGTCTGACTGATGGGACTTCATACCAAAGTAAGACAAACAGGAGGAACTTCAATGAATCGCATCGCATTCGCAATTCTGGCTCTAGTGGCCAGCACGCAGATATGGTCTCAGGAACCTAAAGGAGCCATATCAGTAAAGGTGATCGATCAGCAGGGCAACCCTGTGCCGACGGCTATCGTCATGTTCGATCCGCCTCCGGGAAGGATGCTGCTTTACTCTTCTCCCGAATGCAAGACAGACGCATCCGGCTCATGCACGCGAGACAAACTTCTAATGGATACCTATCTTGTGAGGGTGATGAAACCGTCCGATGGCTATCCGAATATGTCATTCAATTTTTATAGCCATCAAAGCAAGGAGATTGTAGTGGTGCTTACGCCCGAACACCCGAACAGCAGCGTCCTGTTCACGCTTGGGCCAAGAGCGGCAACATTGAAATTGAACATAGTCGATGACGCGAATGATGCTCCTATCGATAACCCATCTATCATCCTGCGGAACGCGACCGATCCGAAGGACCTCATAGGCAGGGGCTTACCTGCTGACTCGACTGTGCTCATACCACCTGATATAGATGTTCAGATTGAAGTAACGGCTGATGGATATATGCCATGGCGCTTGACGGAACATCCAGAATTAACTCGAAGCAAGGCCTTGCATCTTCGGTCGGAAGAGAGGCAGGAGATGACAATTCGTATGACGCGTCAATGAAACTGTTGGACCCATGGTTGCCAGTCGCTTCTCTTGAGAGGCGAACTTCCGCCGCTTGCGATAGCATGTCGCGCTGGTTGATACGCCGTCCCGAATGCGTCAGCCGCTTCCGGGGCGGGCTTTCTTGCTTTGTAGTATCGTCCTGGAAAAAGCCATCCTCGAATATGAGTAGAAAGCTACTCAGCGGAGGAATTATGAAAATCGTTTACGCTTTATTTTTGATCGGCGCTTCACTCACAGCTTCCGGCCAATCTGAGCTCTCTAAACCGACCGAAGCTGTTAATCCGCCGTTCAAACTCGAAATTACGGCTAATCTCGATAAGGAACATTCCAACGTCTGGGACTTTGTGAACAGCGCCGAGACCACTGTGAAGACTGGTTCAATGGTCGTGGTTGCGATTCGGAAGACAAATATCACAGATCACGAGATCAGCAAATCGACAGGTGCAGGTACACATTCGAGCTATTACATTGACGTACACGACAGCGACGGCAACCTGGTTGGTCTGAGAAAGCCCAATGAAGTGAAGATGATTGGGGACGATCATGGAGGACATTTAGCAGGTACCAAAGATAATGTGCTGCAACCGGGCGAAAGCATGATCGATCACGACCTTGTGGGCAGGTGGCTCGATATGAGCGCGCCCGGAACGTATACCATTCAGGTATCGGCGCACATTTCGAATGACCCAAAGTCCGATGTGGTCAAATCGAACATCATCACGGTAACGGTTCAGGAGCCTGATCCTCCAGCCGCCGCGCCACAATAGCCCGCCGGTTCAAACATGCTCATCCGGACCATCACTGTGTGAACCGGCAGGCTCCACATCCAGCGAAGTATATGTGACGCTTGCCGCCCCGTCGGGATTAAGCGAAAGCGTGATGCCGCTAACGGCAGTGAAGCTGGCGATTGGCGGCGGCGGCGCAACCACGCAGACGGCTGCATTTCAGAATACCTGGGAGCAATTTGCGGGCCCGGCAAACGTCGACGGATGGGATGGGAGGCTGTTGTACTATTACGAGCAAGGTATCGGGTTCGAAGGTTGTGCAACCAGCTCGGTTGGCCTCTTAACGTCTCCAACCGGGAGCGGCCAGTGCGGCTCATGGGCGCGCCTCTTCATGGATGCACTCGCGGTGAATGGCATTCCATCAAGTTTTGTTACGGTCACGCCAATCCCGGGAGGTGCCAATGGCCAGATGCTCGTTAACAACTGGGGTTTTAGCAACTCACCAACCTACCCCGGTAATGCACCGCGGATCTACCAGCTCATACTCGGACTAGAAAATGGGGCCTGCTGCGGGATGGTCACGGTCCCCCCCTCAGGTCCCGTGTTTGGCGATCTTACAAGCGTACCCGGACTCCCAGGGCAAAACAGCCCCACGCCGTCAGAGAAGGTGTTCGTACGCCATTTCATCGTTAAAGCGCCCGCTAATCTCAATGTCGGAGGCCCTTATTTCGATCCCTCCTACGGAGCAACGTACGCCAATGATTGCGACTTCGAAAGACAGGCAGTCGCGGGATATGCCGAACCAATTCCCAACGCAGCCAGCAACTACTACTACGTTCAACAACCGTTCGGCGGTTGCAGTGTAACCCTAGTCCCATAGGAGGGACCATCCCCATGTTCAAGAAAACAGCAGTTCAGATCCTCGTATACGCGCTCAGCATGCTTGCTCCGCTTAGATTGACTGCGGGTCCTGATCGCCACGTTGTCCCGCTTTCACGCCTCGACGATGTGGGAAGTGCCTGTTCGATCACCGGTAAAGTGAAGATTGAATTGAGGGAAATTCGGGTGGAGACGACGGGGCCATACGGAAAACCAGTGCCGCATAGGATTTTCATCCTTTTCGATCCCCAAAGCGGGGCGTTCTCCTGGATTGTCACTATTGAAGGTTCCGCTACTGACGTCTCCGTGCAGACGACGTTGTTTAAGAGCGGTCGCGCCGCATTCTTGAAGGACAACAGCATTTTCACCTTCTCGTCCAAAATGCTAACGCTGTATATTCAGGATCCTCAGGGCCATGCATCGAGCATGGATGAGGCCGAACAAACAGCCTTAAGCTCTACCGCAGAGTTCAATGATCCTCCCGGCAACGTGGATTTCGCGCGGCCACCGCACAAAGTCCAGCTAACTGGGTTGAGCCTCGACTTCGTGTCCAGACCTGGCAGTGCGGCGCTCGAAATGGACCCGAAGGTAACCGATGTGCGATGGGATGGGGATAAGCAACACTGGATCATAACCCTAAAGGCGCGGTGGACCGAGGAGGTCACCTTGGATGCGGATTACAAGCTCGTGTCGATGAAGAAAGTCGAATAGAAGTCACCGTGGTGCCGGGTGGCCTCGGTTCTCAAG
>JBAVYF010000253.1:0-1568 GCA_049698655.1 Occallatibacter sp.
GTTCCGTCCACGCCGGTTGGAAGCCATATTTCGCCGTTCACCTGCGCCTGATCGAAATGAAAATTGGAACCTTTCTGAACATTGGCCACAAGGCCGCCGGCCACGTGAAAATTGTCGTTGAAAACTACATCCAGATGGGCGATCTGGCGATCTGACTCATCGATCCACACCGTTCCCTGCAATTTTTTGAGGCGTCCTCGGCCAGGCCGTGGGTCTTAGCATCCTTCCGGCCCACGAAATCAAAGACAATCGCCGGCCGCCCGCGATAGCTCTCGCGCCGCTCATTGCGCACATCCATGATCTCCAGCAAGCGGCTGACGGTGACTACCTCGCCTTCCAGCGGCTTATCGGACGGCGTCTTTTCCGCTTTCTTCACCAGCTTGGTCACATGCTCGGTCTCTTTCTCCAGGTCGTTGCCGCTGAGCGGCTGGCCGTTCTTCTTCACTACGCGCTCGATGAGATGGCCGTTGACGAAAAACACCTCGGTCTCCTCCGACTCGGTCTTCTTTACCTGGCCGTTTGTATCGATGTCCTGGGTCGTCTCCGCGGAGCTGTAGGTATAGTTCTCGCGTATCTTCTCAAGCCGCTTTTGGTGGTCGCCAACCTCGTTCATGAGCTGGCTAATCGCGGGCAGAGGCGGGTTGTCCGTCGGCTGGACCTGCGCCAACGCGGACGCGCCTGCCAAACCCCACATGCCGACGGAGCACAACACCAGCGCGAATGCGACAGAATCTGCCAGGCGGCTCTTCATGGATAGAAGCTCTCAACTCCATTCCGGCTTAACCCATTATGGTATGCCCGCGCGAGACGCCGCTGTTAGACTTGGTACGAAGTCGCTGACGGAGATTTAAGTGAGGTGAATCGTATGAGACTGTCGCGGAGCGCCTGCCGGGCGCTCATTATTTGCTTGCCCGTCCTTTGCTGGGCGCAACAGAATCCCGCTCCGGCAGCAGCCCCAGCTCAGCCCCAGGCCGTAGCGCCCTCCGCGCCCACGCCCAGAATCGCCGAGGGTCGCATTCACCTCGATATAGTGGTCACCGACAAGGCGGGAGCGCCCGTATCCGGTCTGGAACTCAAGGACTTCACGTTGCTGGACAACAACCAGCCCGGCAAGATTCTCTCCTTTCAAGCCTTCGGGGGAAATTTGCAAAAGGCCAGTCCTCCGGTTGAAGTCATTCTGCTTGTCGATACAGTGAACGAGCCGTTCCAGCAGGTTTCCATAACCCGGCAGCAGATTGCAAACTTTCTGCGCCGGAACGGCGGGCATCTTGCGCAGCCGGTATCGCTCTTCGTGTTGACTAACCAGGACCTTGATGTCCAGAACCTGCCTACTTACGACGGAAACGGGCTGGCCGGGGACATCAAGAATCTCGACAACCAGTTGCGCACCATTACCAGCTCAGCCGGCTTCTGGGGAGCTTCCGAGCGATTCCAGCTCTCACTCCAAATGTTCAAGAATATTGCTGATAATGAAGCGAAAACGCCGGGCCGGAAGTTGCTGATCTGGGCCGGCCCTGGCTGGCCGCTCTTCGATACTCCAAGAATTCAGCCCACATATAAGGAGCAGC
>JBAVYF010000254.1:0-5031 GCA_049698655.1 Occallatibacter sp.
AATACTCGGCAACCACCCCGAGATTGAGCGCCGCGTCTCCCAGCGGGAGATCAAGATCGATCAACAAAGTGCTTTGGCCCGACTCCTGTGCCAGGGATACCGCAAAATTGCAGGCCAGAGTAGTCACGCCGTCGCCGCCCTTGGCGCCGAGAAACGCCATCAGCCTTCCGCTCACCTTCTTCGGAAGGCGCGTTGCCGGACGGCGGGCCGAGGCCCGCACCAGAGACTCCGCCATGGTGCTCTGGGCGAAGGGCAAGGTGAGAAATTCGCGTGCGCCCGCGCGCATGCAGTGAACCAGCAGTTCCGAATCGGCCTTCACCGAATAGACCATCACAGTCGCCGTGCCGTTGGCGCAGATGCTCTCCACCAGTTCCAGAGCGTATTCGGGGTGACTGTCCAGGTCAATGATGATGACGTCGAAATGCTGCTCCAGCAGCCTTGGCACTTCGTCCAGGCTCGCAGGATAGGAAGAAAACTCGCGGACCTCGCCCCCCTGGCATCCAGCCAGCGCGGCTGCCGCCGCCTTGCGGCGCCCCTCGTCCGGGCCGATCAGCGCAATCGACAGAACGTCGCCGCCAAGCGAGTCCGGATACTGATCATCGAGATAAGAAGAAGAAGAGTCTGAATTCACGGGATTGTTGCCCCCTTCCGCGTGCGACTTTCCTTGTGGGTTCTCCGAAAACCGATAAGACGACTGCCAGTTGGCCATAATTCCTAGCTCCAAATCCTCAACGCGCGAAGAAAGACATCAGTGTTCCGATGGCGATGGCCGGAGCGTAAGGCATCCTGCGCCTCAGCGGATTGGCGAGAGTCAACTCCGAATCGAGATGCACTCCGCGCTGCTTCCAGCCAAAGACAAGCTCGCTTGCGCCCGTGAACAGCTCCTTGAAAAATCCGCCAAAGGCGGCCCAGCAAAGAACGATGATTCCCCCGGCCATGCCCGCGTACACCAACGCGATGAACAATTGCATCGGGCCAATCCAGGCCCCGATCGCGGCGCACAGCTTCACGTCCCCGCCACCCATGCCCCCGAGCCAGAAAAGAAAACCGTAAATCAGAAGGCCAAGCCCCAGGCCGGCAAAGCTTTGGCCAAGACCATGCCAGCTAAATGGGCCGAGGCTATGCCAGCTAAAGCCCTGACCGTTCCCGTCCCAGTCATGGCGCCAAGGGGAGATCATAATCCCTGCCAGCAGAAATGGTAGCACCAGCCAGTTGGGGATGCGGCTTCTGCGCAGATCCGTGAATGTCGCCACAAATAGCACGACCAGCGTTGGCCACCACGCAAACGAGTGCATTTTTCCCCATTTTCCTTCCCCCCAGAGTTCCGGGAGAACCTCTATCTTGCAATTGCCGGGCCAAACTATCACTGTTACCTAACTAAACAACAAAAGCCCAAAAACTGAGCAAAATCAGAGAGTTGACGGCACTCTGCCAGGGTGGGTGTACACGGATGTTTACGGAAAAGCGCTGCGGGTGAAGCGGGACGTATACACCCTCCAAGTGTGCGAGTCGGGGACCGCTGGCGCCGCATGGAAAGGAGCAGAAACAGGTATCCCCAGTAGAAACAGGAACAATCCGGATGCTCCTCCGGGCAACGCCTGAATACATGGTAACTTGTATTATGTTACGAACGATACCTTTATGATACACTAAAGTGGCATAAACGTGATTCGACTGGATCGGCGACCATTGGCTCTGATTCTTGCTCCGTCCTCACTGCAATGGAGTCGTAGTGGCGCCAATTGATTGAAAATGAAGTGGTTGCTCCGAATTTCGATCCTGGATCGTACTTTAATTCAGTCAGGAGAATCTGGAGAAAATGTTGGAAATCACGCTTTCGTGTAATCTTCCCTCCCGGCTCGGTATCCAAGATGGTTCGCAAGGGGCAAAGAATTACCGAAGTGCTCTCGACACGGCCTTGACCCGACGTTAGTATGAGTTGGCAAAGCCGGTAATTGCCAATTGAGGTTGTGCGGATTTGTGGCCGGCTGGGGAGTCACTACGGTGACATCAGCCCGGCGCCAAACAGCTTTTCCGTTGTTGCCGCGCTTTGAGGACAGTGATTGCACCTTCTCCGCTTTCCCCGGAGCCGGTTTGGCAGTTGGTTGTTAGAGAACGGGCCAAGTGATGATCAAGATCGGACTGTATTCAGAAGACCGCACGCTCCACACGCTGCTTTCCTCCGCCCTCGGCAAGGAATTCGAGATACTCCTCGAGCCGGATGAGGATGGAATGAATCTGCTCCGTGCTGCCGGGGATTGCGATGTCATGATTCTGGATCTGCATTCGAATCATGATTCGTTGCAGGAACGGATCGGATGCACCCAGCGACTGATTGCGACTAAGGTTCCCGCCGTGGTCATGACCGACGATGGCCTTCGCTCGACTGCGTTTGAACTGGTTCGGGCAGGGGCCTTCGGCTACTGCCGCAGACCGCCTTCGATTCGCGACCTGAAGACCATGCTTAGCCGGGCGTACGAGAATTCCACGCTCAGGCAGCAACTGCAAACCGTGCAACAGCAGTTGGAGGTGCCCGGCACTTGTGACCGGATGATCGGCTCGAGTCCCCGCATGCAGCAGGTCTATCAACTGGTGCATCGCGTTACCAACCTCAATGCCTCAGTGCTGGTGACCGGCGAAAGCGGAACCGGCAAGGAACTGATCGCCCGCGCCATCCACAATCTGGGCGCCCGCGCCAACCGGCCGTTTGTGGCTGTTTCCTGCGGCGCCATCCCTGAATCCCTGATCGAAGCCGAATTGTTCGGCCATGAAAAGGGCGCCTTCACCGGTACAGTGGGCTCACGTGAAGGCTACTTCGAGCAGGCGGCCGACGGCACGCTGTTCCTGGATGAGATCGGCGACCTGAGCCTGTTCACGCAGGTCAAGCTGCTGCGCGTCCTGCAGCAGATGGAATTCAACCGCCTGGGCAGCAACAAACTCATCCCCTTGCGTGCGCGCCTCATCTTCGCCACTCACCAGGATCTGGGAAAATTGGTGGCCGAAGGAAAATTCCGCCAGGATCTTTTCTACCGCATTAACGTCATGCGGATCGATGCGCCGCCGCTCCAGGATCGTTCGGAAGACATCCCCTGGATTGCCCGGCATTTCCTCCGCCAATATGGGCAACTGTTTCAAAAGCCAATGGATGATATTGAGCGCGATGCGGTGATTCTGCTCCAGAGTTATCAGTGGCCCGGCAATGTGCGCGAGCTGGAAAACGTGATGCAGAGGGCCATCATCCTCGCTCCGGGAAAAACCGTCCGTGCCGAAGATTTGAGTTTGAACGCCGAGGAGACCGAGGTTGACATTGGCGACATCGTCGACATCGCCGACACCCGCGACATTGTCGATATCGGCGATTACCATCCCGCCGGCTCCTTTGAACGGCAGCTCCGCGACTATAAGGTCAAGCTGGCCATTGCCGCCGTTCGCGAGAACAATGGGAATAAGACGCTGGCTGCCCGCAGCCTGTGCATCTCTCGGGCTTATTTGCATCGCTTGATCAGGCTTGCCGAGCCCGACACGGTCTTTGATCAGAACCTCCGGGATGTGGAGACTGCTTGACGACGGCAGCTCTGCTTGACGGAAACAAAGGATATTCCGCGCTCCTTCGCATCCTGCACAGGAGCTTCTCATTCCCCGTCATGCTTACCGGCTTATTGGCCCTGCTCGCCGTGCTTACGGTGCGCGCCCGTTTCGACGACTCTGATATGTGGTGGCACCTCAAGATGGGTCAGATCATCTGGACCACTCACACCATCCCTCTTACGGATATCTTCTCCTACACCAGCAACCACCAGGCAGTTACGCCACAGGAATGGCTCGCGCAAGTAGCCATTTACGGCGCCTGGAAATGGGACGGATTATCTGGCTTGATGCTCTGGATGTGCTTGTTCGCCGCCGCCATTCTTATCGCCGGGTATGGTCTTTGCTGGCTTTACTCAGGGAATGCCAAAGTCGCTTTCGTGGGGGCCATGATTATCTGGCTCTTTTCCACCGTCGGCTTTTCTGTTCGGCCGCAGTTGATTGGCTACCTCTTTCTGGTCGTCGAGTTATTGCTGATTCACCTCGGGCGCACGCGCAATCCCCGCTGGTTCTTTTGCCTGCCCATCCTGTTTGCGGTCTGGATCAACTGCCATGGGTCTTTTATCCTTGGAATGATCCTGGCAGGCGTCATCCTTTTCACTTCCCTTTTCAGCTTCCGGATGGGTTCTCTGGCAGCGCAACAGTGGGACGCGCGATGCCGGCGGATGCTGGCGTTGGCGCTGCTTCTTTCAGTGGCGGCGCTGTTTCTGAATCCGGTCGGCATCGGGCAGATTCTCTACCCCTTCGACACCATGCTGAACATGCATATCCTGCTCGGCAACGTGGACGAGTGGGCGCCGCTCAATATGACCGAGGCGCGCGGTGTTGCGCTGCTGGCTGTTCTGCTCTGCAGCTTCCTGCTGGTAGCCGTTCGCCGATCCGAGTTGTTCTTCGATGAGCTGCTTTTGTTGGCGCTGGGCGCATGGCTGGCAGTCAGCCACATGCGGATGCTTATTGTCTTCGGCATATTGGCCGCGCCCATTCTCTCGCGCCAGCTCTCAACTTCCTGGGAGGGCTACAACGCGAAAACAGATCGCATCTGGCCAAATGCGGCGATGATCGGGGCTTCCCTGTTGGCGATATTTATGGCCTTCCCGGACAGCAGGAATCTGGAAAAGCAGGTGGAGGATCAGAGCCCCGTGAAGGCGGTCGAGTTCATAAATGCCAGCCGTCTCTCCGGCCCCATGTTGAACGACTATGCCTTTGGAGGCTACCTGATCTGGGCGGCGCCGGAGCACCCGGTATTCATCGACGGGCGAACCGACATCTACGAGTGGTCGGGCGTGCTCGGCAAATTCGGCGACTGGGCGACATTGCGCAGCGACCCGAGCGTGCTTCTTGAAAAGTACAAGATCGGTTTCTGCCTCCTGAACCGCCAATCCCCAATGGCTCAAGTCTTGCCGCTCTTGCATGAGTGGAAAATCATCTATTCCGACAACAAATCCG
>JBAVYF010000255.1:0-2122 GCA_049698655.1 Occallatibacter sp.
AAGCCGGCAAGAGCTACTTCTGGAGTGCCTGCGGCCGCAGCGCCGGCCAGCCCTTCTGCGACGGCAGCCACAAAGGCAGCGGCATCACTCCGGTAAAATTCGAGGCCACCGAATCCAAAATTCTCTACTTTTGCGGCTGCAAGCACACCGCCAATCCGGTTCTCTGCGACGGCAGCCACCACAAACTTTAGCGCTTCTCCGCTTGAAGGCGTTCGATTCCAACCATGCCCATCACTCACATCTCGGTGCGCGGGGCGCGCCAGCACAATTTGCGCGACATCAATGTGCGCATCCCGCGCAACACCCTCACGGTGGTCACCGGCCTCTCCGGCTCGGGCAAGAGCTCGCTTGCCTTCGACACCATCTATGCCGAGGGTCAGCGCCGCTACGTCGAAACGCTCTCAGCCTACGCGCGCCAGTTCCTCGACCAGATCGAGCGGCCCGACGTGGACTCCATCGAGGGCCTCAGCCCGGCCATCTCCATCGAGCAGAAGACCACCAGCCGCAGTCCGCGCTCCACCGTGGGCACCATCACCGAGATCTACGATTACCTGCGCCTGCTCTACGCCTCCATTGGCACGCCACATTGCCCCAACTGCGGGAGGCCCATCGCCCACCAAACCGCCGACCAGATCGCCCAGCGCATTCTCGAGCTCGGCCGCGGCGAGCGCGTTACCGTGATGGCGCCTATCGTCCGCGGGCGCAAGGGCGAGTTCAAGGAGCTGCTCGACCAGCTTGACCGGCAGGGCTTCCGCGTCCGCGTGAACGGCGAGTTGAGAGACCTCTCCGAGCCGGTTTTGCTCGACCGCCGCAAAAACCATGCCATCGAAGCGGTCGTCGATCGCATCCTGCTCAAAACTCCGCTGCCCGATGCGCCCCCGCTCCCCCCCGGCAAGCCCTCGGTGGAAAAGCGCCTCGACCTTGCTGTAGCCAAGGCTCTGCAACTGGCCAACGGACTGGTGCTGGTCGCCGTCACCGGGAGCGAGGAGCAGTTGTTCTCCTCCTCCATGGCCTGCCCTGACTGCGGCCTCGACGTGCCCAAGCTGGAGCCGCGCAGCTTCAGTTTCAACTCCGCCTTCGGCGCCTGCCCGGAGTGCCACGGCCTAGGCTCGCTCTACGACCTCGACCCTGCCAAGGTCATTACCGACTGGTCCAAGCCGCTGCTGGACGGCCTCGGCCCCGGTTCCACCTCGCAATATCTGCTCAGGCTCATCAACCTCGCCGCGGTTCGCTACAAGATCGACCTCAAAACGCCCTTCGAGGAGCTGCCCCCGCGCCAGCAGCACCTTCTGGTCTACGGCCCGCCCAAAGGCGAAGCTCCGCGCACCGGCTTCCATGGCGTTCTCGCCTTCCTGCGCAACAGCATCGAAGAGGCGCGCAGCGATTCCTATCGCGAGTCGATGATGAGCTACATGTCGGCCACGCCCTGCCCGGTCTGCCGCGGCAAGCGCCTGCGCCCTGAGTCGCTGGCGGTCAAGATCGGTGGCCTTTCCATCGCCGATTTCACTTCCCTGCCGCTCAACCGCGCACTGTCGGCGGCCATCAACCTCAGCTTTACGGCGCGCCAGTCGCTGGTAGCCGAGCGCATCCGCCGCGAGATCGCCGAGCGGCTTGAGTTCCTCTGCGCCGTGGGCCTCACCTACCTTTCGCTGGACCGCAACGCCAGCACGCTCTCCGGCGGCGAGGGCCAGCGCATCCGCCTGGCCACGCAGATCGGCTCGCGGCTGCGCGGCGTGCTCTATGTTCTGGATGAGCCCTCCATCGGCCTCCACCAGCGCGACAACAACCGCCTGATTCAGGCTCTGGTAAAGCTGCGCGACCTGGGCAATACCGTGCTGGTCGTCGAGCACGACGAAGAGACCATCCGCCACGCCGATTACATCCTCGACCTCGGTCCCGGCGCCGGCCGTCTGGGCGGCCAGGTGGTTGCCCAGGGAACGCCCGCCGAAATCATGGCCTGCCCCGCGTCGCTCACCGGGCGCTATCTCTCCGGCGCATCCGGAATGTTGCAACGCGCCCATCCGCGGCCCCTTGCCGGTCAGTGGCTCACCGTCACCGGCGCGCGCGAGCACAACCTTCAAGACGTCACTATCCGCATCCCGCTGGGCGTGATGACCGTGGT
>JBAVYF010000256.1:0-8748 GCA_049698655.1 Occallatibacter sp.
ACAGTTCCTCGTTTGCTATACTCGTAGAGGTCACCACAGTGCGGAGGTGGCGAAATTGGCAGACGCACCAGCTTGAGGTGCTGGCGCCCAAAAGGCATAGGGGTTCAAGTCCCCTCTTCCGCACCAACTGTCTCTCGTCCGGGCCAGCCGGACTGACCTGGAAAGCAGCTTATAAGATGAATCTTCTTCTCTACTTCGTCGTTGTCCTGCACGTGATTGTGTGCCTGTTTCTGATCGGTGTTGTCCTCCTGCAGCAGGGCCGCTCGGCCGACCTGGCGGGCGCATTCGGCGGCCAGGGTTCGCAGACCGCCTTCGGCCCACGCGCCGCGGCCAACGTGCTCACCCGGCTCACAACCTGGTCGGCGATTATCTTCATGTTGACCTCCATCACCCTGACCGTGCTCTACCAACGCTCCACTGGCGGCTCGCACTCCGTGCTGGAGAACTCCAAGCCCGCGCCCGCCTCCGCACCTGCCAAGTCTGGCAAGTAGCCCCCCTTTTTTTTCGCAAACCCGATCTACCCTGGCGGCAGGCCAACCGGTCTGCCGCTTTTACTGGTAAGCCAATCCTCCCGCCAGCGCTCTTGAAGAATCTTATTGACAGAAATATCTGACAGATATATCTTAAAGCTATATGCAGCATAACCGAACCGCCTACGTCATCCTCGGCATGCTCTCCATCGAGCCCAATAAATCCGGCTACGATATTCGCAAGGCCGTCGAATCAAGCGTTGGCTACTTCTGGAGCGAGAGCTACGGGCAAATCTATCCCGCCCTCAAACGGCTGGCAGCCGATGGCCTGATTGTCCCGAACAAGCCAGCCCCTGCACCCAGGAAGCGGCGCCAAGAGTATTCTCTGACCGATGCCGGGCGCGCCTGCCTCCGGGAGTGGCTTGCCCTGCCCTTCCAGAACGATCCGCCCCGCAATGAATTCCTGCTCAAGCTCTTCTTCGGCCGCGAGGCCGCGCCCAGCGTCTCCATCGCGCACATCCGGGAGCTTCAGGAAAGAAACCGGCGCATGCTCGCTACCCTCGTGGAACTCGAAACCCTCGCTCGCATTCACCCATCGCAAGACCCTAATCTGCCGTTCTGGACGCTCACGCTCGGCTTGGGAACCGCACTGACGAGCGCCGCGCTCGACTGGGGTGAATCGGCGCTGGCGCAGCTTGCTGCAATGGAGGCAGCCGCTGCTCAAAACCCACCGCCGGCAGAGGGCAATCCCGCCGTCAACGAGGCCTGATCCTGGTCCATGAAGTCCGCAACCCGCGTACAAACACAGCGCGCGTAACCAAAGGAGAATCGCAAAATGCCCGCTAACCTCCGTTCCAGCCGCATTTCACAGATCGTCGCAAGGGCCGTCGCCAGCTTATTTCTTCTCGGCTTTTTCTTCTCTCCTGTTGGAGCGTGGACCGGACCAATCCTCGGCGTCTGGTTTGTCGGCACGCAAAAGCCACGGCGCGGATTTCTCTGGATGCTGGCTTTCAGCTTCATTCCCAGCCTGATCTTCGCGTGGCGCAAGTTCCTGCTGACCGGGCCGCAACAGGCGCTCGAATACATCGGCTGGATGCTGCTCGTCGCCCTGCTCGCCGTTCTGCCTTTTACCATCCACCGGCTTGTCAGCCCGCGTCTGCCCGGATTCCTCTCCACGCTTCCATTTCCGCTGGCGGCAGTGGCGATCCCTTTGCTGGCCCTGGCGCTGCACATCGGCACAGTTTCGGAAATCGGCCTCGATAGATTTTTCATTTTTTGGTTTGCGGCGGTGGTCGTCTGGATGTGGAACAACGAATTCCGCGCCACTACCCTCGTCTTTGGCGCGGGCTTCGTCCTAACGATTGGATTCGAATTATTCCGCCACTTCAGCGGTGCCACGCTGCCCGAGACTCTTCCCATCGGCACAATCTTTGACTGGGTATGCCTTGGCGGAGTTCTATTCCTGAGCGTCTGGGCGTCTTTCCATCCAGTCAAACGCCAGACCTGGGCTGAACGGCCGAAGACCGTTGCCCTGCTGCAAAGCCCCTTTACCGGAAACCCTTTGCTTGTGGCCAGTGAACAGGGCCGCGAAGCCTTAGTCAGCAGTTCCGGCGAGCGGTTCCCCATCCGCAACGGAATTCCCGTTTTCCTCAAGCCTGAAGACCTAACCGGCGACAACGGCAAGTACAACCACCTCTATGACCTCATCGGCGGTCTATACAACGACATACAGCGCGTCTATAGCCCACTTAAAGGATTCGACCGGGAGGATTACTTCCTCAGCTATATGCGTCTGCTCGAAGTAAAACCAGGCGACTCGGTGCTGGAAACCTCTGTGGGGACCGGCCTCAACTACAAATATCTGCCCCATGGCGTGCAGCTCTCAGGTCTCGATCTGTCGCCGGAGATGCTCACCAACTGCCAGAGCAACCTGCGCCGCTGGGAGATGGAAGCCGACCTTTATCTATGTAACGCCGAGAGCCTGCCCTTCGCCGACTCGAGCTTCGATGTGGTCTTTCACGTGGGCGGCATCAACTTCTTCAACGACCGCGCCAAAGCCATCCGCGAGATGATTCGCGTGGCCAAGCCGGGCAGCCTGCTGCTGATCGCCGATGAAACCGAGAAACACGTGAAGGATGTCTATGAGAAAGGGCTCGGCGGCTTCTTCAAGAATCGCAAAGAGCCCGTTGCGGCGCCCATCGATCTAGTGCCGCCTGAGATGCAGGAGATTCATCTCGAACAATTGAGGAACGGCATGTTTTACGCGCTCACCTTCCGCAAACCTGGGCCTGCGTAAAGCCGGTTGCGCACAAATCAGCCGCGGCGCTCAGCCAGGCGTCTTTGGAAAGCTGTATATTGCTTCGTAGCCGGGAAAATACTACGGGAATCCCTGCTTGAATTTGATTTGCAGAAATTCAGGAAGGACAGGTATACCGTGACGATCAAGAAATCCTTGAAGCTGGCCCTAGCAATTGCGCTGCTCTTTCTTGCCCTGCCGTTGCTCCATGCGCAAAACGAAACCCCTGCGCAAGCCGCTGGCCGTTACCAGAAGAGCTGCGATGCCGGTAACGCGAATGAATGCATACATCTCTCAGACGCCTATGTTGCCGGAACCGGCGTGACCAAGGCTCTGGACAAAGCAACTTCGCTGATACAACAAGCAGCAGGACTGTATCAAAAATCCTGCGATGGCGGTGACATGACCGCCTGCGTCAACGCTGGAAATATGTGGATGAAATATGCCCACGATAACAGTGATTCAGCGAATCCGTTGTATCGCAAGGCTTGCGATGGCGGTAACGCGGCCGGGTGCTTCAACCTTGCCGTAGCGTACGCCTTCGGCTACGGCTTTCCCGTAGACAATGCTCAAGCGGCTGCGTTCTATCAAAAGGCCTGCGATGGCGGCAACGCGAGCGGCTGCCTCAAGGCTGGATTTATGTACTCAATGGGCTTGGATTCGCCGGTGCCCCAGGATCAGGCACGAGCGAACGCTCTGTTTAGAAAAGCCTGCGACGGCCACAAAATAGCAACGGATGAACAATACTACGGTGGCCCTGGTTACGACATCCCGATTGGCTGCGAACAGCTCGGCCATGCATACAAATTAGGACGTGGCGTGCCCATTGACAAGGCGCAAGCGGCTGCGTTTTACCGCAAAGCTTGTGCTCTTGGCGAATCGCACGGCTGCGACAGCCTGAAGGAGTTGGGACAACAGTAGAATTTTCGATTTGACTCTCGATGCTCCCGAAACCGTGGCGAATCTGCCCGGTACGCCATAAAATGGAACCATGATTTTGGAAACCTTCCCCGTTGGCCCTCTGGCCTGCAACTGCACCATCCTCGGCGATCCGGAGGCCGGCGAGGCCATCGTCATCGATCCCGGAGACGAGGTCGGACGCATTCATCGCCGGCTCACCGAACTCGGCCTCAAGCTCAAGCAGATCCTCGTTACCCATGCCCACATTGACCATGTGGGCGGCGCGCTCAAGCTCAAGCGGCTCACCGGCGCACCCATCCTTCTGAACGAAAACGACCTGTCGCTGCTGAAAATGATGGATGCGCAGGCCGCATGGGTCGGCATAGCGACGCCGGAGACTGCCCCGCCCGACGAGAGTCTGGCCGAAGGCCAGCGCGTGGGCCTCGACTGCTATCCCGCCCAGGTCATCCACACTCCCGGCCACACGCAAGGCTCGGTCTGTCTCCACTTTGCCCCGCTCAAACTGCTCATCGCCGGCGACACGCTCTTTGAAGGCAGCATCGGTCGCACCGACCTGCCCGGCGGCAACTATGACCAGATCATCGACTCCATCCAAACTCGCCTGCTCCGGTTGCCCGACGAAACCCGCGTCCTCACCGGCCACGGCCCCGCCACCACTATCGGCGCTGAACGCCGGAGCAACCCGTTTCTGAAGGAAAGAAAGACTGGCCATGACTAGGACGCGTTGGATTGGTCTGACTTTAATCCTGCTAAGCTGCGGGACATCCGTTCTGTGGGGATTTTTTATGCAGCGCAGCCAGCCTAACGGAATGTTGGATTTCGAAGGGGTCTACTATGACGCACAATGCCTGCTTCAACACTCCGACCCCTACAAGGTAGGGGAGCCATTACGTGTTTATCAGTCAGAAAACGGAAACCTTCCACAGTCCTCGGACGTGCTCCGACGAGTATTGATAATGAATGTGTATCCGCCGACCGCATTCATTTTCACGGTTCCCTTCGCGATGCTGGCGTGGGAGCCTGCGTATGTGCTATGGATAATCCTCACTGCTGGAAGCCTTATCCTTGCCGCATTTCTGATGTGGAACCTTGCGGAAAACTATTCACCAGGCGTCTCCATCCTTATGATTTGCTTTGTTCTTGTCAACAGTGAAGTTCTCTTTGTAACCGGTAATGTCGCGGGAATCGTGGTAAGCCTTTGCATGGTGGCTGTCTGGTGTTTTCTCAAGGGGCGGTTTGTGCCGGTTGGTGTGCTGTGTCTTGCGATCAGCCTGGCGATCAAGCCTCATGACTCGGGTCTGGTCTGGCTCTATTTCCTCCTGGCGGGCGGTGTCTATCGGAAACGCGCGCTGCAAACCCTCGTGGTGACGATCGCGATCAGTTTGCCGGCAGTCCTGTGGGTTTGGCATGTGTCGCCGCAGTGGATGCAGGAATTGCGCTCCAATCTTCTGGCAACTTGTCTCAAAGACCCCGGAGTCGCTTCGGTCAGTAGCCAAACTGCCAGTATGGCCAGTATGGTCATCAATCTGCATCCGGCAATACGCGTCTTCTGGAATGATCCGCGCATCTACAATCCGGTCAGCTACCTGGTCTGTGGAACGCTCCTGCTGGTATGGGTGGTCCGCACTCTTAGGTTGCAATTCTCGCAGCGGGGAGCCTGGCTTGCGCTCGCAGCAATCGTGCCTCTTACCATGCTGGTGACCTATCATTGGCCTCACGATGCAAAGCTCCTGATGCTTACGGTACCGGCCTGCTCTATGCTGTGGACCGAAGGCGGCTCGATTCGGTGGATTGCACTGCTGGTAAATTCCGCGGGAATTATGTTGACTGCGGATATCCCATTGGCAATTTTTCTTATTTTAACGAGGAACCTACACCCAAATTCAGCGACGATCCTTGGGCAAATCATGACCGTTGTGCTGACACAGCCTATCCCGCTCATTTTGCTCGTGATGGGCATATTCTATTTATGGATTTATCTGCGGCGCGACCCTTCCCGTGTTGCAACGGCGCTGTCCGGAGAATCGGGAGAAATGCCGCTTGCGCCCACGCCGTCATAATTCGATTCACGATGCCGGAGTGCCTGAAAATCCAGGGAAGCCAGGGGCTTAATTCGCCAAAGAAGCAGCCGAAAATTCGAGCGTGTCTCCCCGTTGTGTCTGTGTGTCGCGGATCGTCCCCGACGGAAGCTCGAGAACGGAGTGCGCCCGAAGACAGGCCGACAGCCGCCACGGAGGCACCTCGCTGGCGAGCTTCCTGATCTGATTCTTGCGGTCCAGATAGACCAGGTCGATCGGGAATCGCATCCAGAAGGTGTGTACGGCTTCACAGGGGCATAGCCACAGACCCTCTCCGGTAGAGAGACCCTCGCGCCCCAACAGGCCCTTCCTGCGCTTTGAATCGGTGTTCGCCACCTCCAGGGAAGTGGCAAGCACCGTTTTGCGCGTCAGATTTGAGACCCGCAGACGAAAATCCTGGGGTGTATGACGGTGTAAAGAGAAGCGATTCCGCAACCCCAATGCAATCCAGCGAAACGGATTCATCCGGTTGTCTCAGATCCTTTCACCTGTCAGAGCGGTTCTCCAATTCACGTGCCCTTGCCAGCTCTTTGCGAGGTGGCTTTTTCTGAAGGAAAAAGCCACTCATCAGATGTGCTTTTGAGGTATAGCAATTGGAGAACCGCTGTAGCCGCCGCGCTCTGTGCGAACTTTCTTGAAGGCTGCCGGCTGCCCGAAGGGGCAGCCGGAAACCTCATTAGGGACCAGTGCTGCCTCCGGTCGTCGAGCTGGTGCTCGTTCCGGTCGTCGAGCCAGCGCCAAAGGTACCCGAGGCCCCTTCAATTACCAGCGGTGTCTCCGGCTTCATGCTGTCGATCAACTTCTCGACGTGCATGGTGGGCGGCGCGGGGGCTGGAGTATTGGCAGCGGTCTTGGCATCCGGAGTATTCATGGGTATGCCGGAGTTGGGCGGCAGGAACTTCGTCGGATACTTCAGCGAGGGCAACGGCTCACCGGCCTGAATGGGCGCTACAATCTCCGGCGTCACAATCACAATGAGCTCGGTGTTCGTCCTGTTCTTCGACATCGACTGGAAGAACTTGCCGAGAATTGGAATATCTCCGAGAAAGGGGATCTTATTGTAGGTTTCGGTATCGCGGTTGTCCAGCAGCCCCCCGATGACAAAGCTTTGACCGTCGGCCACCTCGACCTCGGTATTCACCTTTCTGGAGGTAATGGCGGGCACGACAAATCCGGATATCTCGACTGCATTGCTGAAGTCGAGGGCGCTGACTTCCGGGGCCACCTGAAGGCGGATCGTTCCGCGGGGAGTAATCGTGGGGATGAAGTTCAGGCGAACTCCATACTCCTTGAACATGATCGAAATCGACGCTCCCGAACCGCCTGAGCCACCCTGAACCATGGGATAGGGGTACTCTCCGCCAGCCAGAAAGCTGGCCTGTTTGCCGTTGGCCGTCAGCAGGTTCGGCTCGGCCAGAACTTCCGCTACGCCCTTGGTTTCGAGGGCCTCGATGGTTGCCCCAAAACCTGACAGGCCCGGGAAGTAGGCCATGAGATTCAGATCACTCGTTATCGTAGTTCCCCCGGAAACAGTCGTTGGTGGAGAGAACTGTCCGGTTGAAATCGAACCTAGAGAATTTCCCAGCCCATTATTGAACAGATTGATGCCCATCTGTGTCAGCTTGTTGCGGTCGACACTGGCAAAGCGCACCTTGAGAAGAATCTGCGGTTCGGAGGCCGGTACTTTGACGTCGAGCAAGTTGACGACTTTGCCGCCAGTAGCGGCAATCTTGACCGCGCGAGCGGAGCTGTTCAGATCGTCGACCGTGCCGCGAAGGAAGATGGAGCCGTTCTCGGAGCTGACCCTCAGCGATTCGCCGGGAAGTTCCTTCCTAAGCTCGCGTCGGACCGCATCCAGGTTGTCGTTCAAAGCAGACACGCTGGCGCGCACCGTTACATTGAAGAACTGCCGGCCGCCATGGGTGTCCCAGATAATCAGGCTGGTTTCTCCAAGAGCCTTGCCCTCCACCATGATCTCGGTAGGACTGGTCGCATGGACTTCGGCGATCTCGCCCAGGCCGACGGCGACCCGCGCTATCGGCCACTCGCAGTCGACCAGTACGGTCTTGCCCAAGGCGACAGAAAGATCATTCGCCGAGTCCTGAATCGAGGCGCTGGCTGGTTGAACAGGAGACGCTGAGGTCTGAGCCTGCAGGCCCGTCCCGGCGTAGAGGAGAAGAAACAATGCGCTGCAACATGCGATGGTAATGCCACTCTTCGCTCTCACTGGTTACCCCCCGGAGAAGCAAATTTTTCTTGAGTCTGTTTCGAACCGTTGTACACCTCGATGACAATAGCCTTGGGCGCGACGCGCTTTGGGGTCGTAGCGCGCCGTGGCGGTACCGGAGCGCCATTCTGACCCGAAAAAAGGTTGCCCATGGCCGTACCGGGAACCGCAACAATCTTCGTATCCAACGGGTTGCGCAATATCAGCCGGATGGTCTCGCCGCTGGCCAACTCAAGGGTCTCAGCCTGCTCCGGGGTGACCAGCAAGTTGACCACCTGCACCTGCTTCGCCTTGCCTTGATCGTCCTTGACCTGTTGATAATCTGTACCGGCCGACAGAACCTGGATGTTCTGAAGAACCGTTTTAGCAACAGTGCCTTGCGTGGGGTTTTGTTCGCCTGGTGGCGTGCCGGAGATCACAACGTCGACGCGCATACCGGGAGTGGCGAACCCGGAGACGCCCACTACTTCATCGACCCTGACCGCGCACGCTCTCATGCCTTGGGGAATGGCAGGGGCCAATCCACCGCCAGCGCCGACAGCGGCCAGGCGGCTCTCCAAAATAGGCTCACCCTCATAGAGGTCCGAGATGACACCCCGTCCTATGACACTGCTCTTGTTTTTCTCGAGAATGGTGTCTTTGGGAGGCGTTCCAGCGATCCCGATGGTCGTCAGGTTATCGGCGGTGAGAACCGTTCCGAGTTTGATGTCCGCCTTAGCCGCAACCACGACCGTGGTGGCCGGCGGTCGTGCTGCC
>JBAVYF010000257.1:0-4265 GCA_049698655.1 Occallatibacter sp.
GGCCCGTGCGGAGAGCTCCCGGTCGCGCAGCAACTCAAGGATGGCGATGCGGGTGGGATGGGACAGAGCCTGGAAGATGCTGGCCTTGTATGTCCGCAGCGTCTCTTGCATGGAATGAGTATATTCAATCTTCCGAATATGCGCAAGTGCCTATAACCGTAGATCGCTTCTGCTTACGCCAGATGTCGGCTTGCGCAGGTCACTTCAACCCCGCCAATTCCCTTGCCCGCTTGAAGACGCCGAGCAGCATGGGCCGGGTGAGCTTGCCGGTGTTGGTGTTTTGTTGCGAGGGATGATAGCTGGCAAGAACTGCCATTCCGCTGGGCAAGGTAAACTCCGCGCCGTGCGCAAAGGCCAACCCGGAGCGCGAAAATAATTTCCCGGTGCGGCGCAAGTGGGCGAGAAAGCCGTCGAAAGCGATCTTACCCAGGCAAACCACGACACGTAGATTCTTGAGCAGGCGAATCTCCTCGTCGAGAAACGGCGCGCAGTTGCGCTGCTCTTCAGTCGTAGGCTTGTTGGCCGGCGGGGCGCAGCGGACCACGGCGCTGATCCAAATATCAGTCAGCTTCATGCCGTCGTCGCGGCTCACGGCCCTGGGTTGCGAGGCAAAGCCGGCCTCATGCAGCACGGGGTAGAAAAAATATCCCGAGCCGTCGCCGGTGAACATCCTTCCCGTCCGGTTGGATCCATGCGCGCCGGGAGCCAGTCCCAGCGCCAGCACTCGCGCCCGCGGGTCGCCAAACGATGGCACCGGCTTGCCCCAGTACTCGTAGTCGGCATAGGCGCGGCGGCGCACCCGCGCCACCTCGGCGCAGTATGCGCGCAGCCGCGAACAGCGCTCGCATGCAACGATGCGGGCGTTCAAATCTTCAAGCGAAGAACGAGCGGACATGCGGTGATTCTAAGTCATAGTTGTAGAGTGTGGAGTTGGAATGCGGAGATGCGTTTTTCGCGTTCCCACCCTGGCGGCAATAACACGTGCGCCGCAAGGGTGGGACATCCCGGCAAATAGTATTTAGTCGCTCCGTGCCCCATCCTTGCGCTTTGTTTCTGGCGCAAGGGTGGGATACCACAAAACCCACTCTACACAAATTATGAAATGCTCTGGCTGTGCTATATTTCTTCTGGCAACCTCAAGAAAGTGAGTGAGCTATCGATGCAGAGCGCTGCAAATCCCGAGTTTTTGCGCCGCGCCATCGCGCTGGCCACAGAGAATGTGGTGAGCGGCGCGGGCGGGCCGTTTGGCGCGGTGATTGTGCGCGACGGACGCATCGTGGGCGAGGGCGTGAACACAGTGACCGCCGTGCATGACCCCACGGCGCACGGCGAAGTGAACGCCATCCGCGCGGCGTCGAAGGCTCTTGGAACCTTCTCGCTGGTTGGTTGCCAGCTTTACACCAGTTGCGAGCCCTGCCCCATGTGCCTGGCCGCGGCTTACTGGGCGCGGATTGACGCCATCTATTACGGCGCCAGCGCTGCCGACGCCGCGCGCGCCGGCTTCGACGACGCGTTTCTTTACGGTGAGTTTCGCAAAGACAACGCCGAACGCAAGCTCCCCGCCATGCAACTGCTCGGCGACGAAGCCTGGTCGAGCTTCGCCGCCTGGCTCGCGTCGGCAAATAAAATCGCATACTGATTCGCAACTGGCGCTGACGCGGAGCGCGCGTCTATACTGCGTGCCATGCGAATGATTCGCCTGGCTCTGCTTCTGGCTGTTTCAACTTTTGCTGTTGCGCAGTCCTCAGAACCGGCGCAAGCGCCCTGGCAAATGCAGGAGTCAGGCACAACCGCCAGCCTGCGCGGAATCTTCTCGGTAGATGGCACAGTCGCATGGGCCAGCGGAACCGGCGGTACAGTCCTCAGAACCACCGACTTCGGCGCACACTGGACGGCCTGCGCAATTCCAGACGCGGCCACCGACGGCGCAACCCTCGACTTTCGCGGTGTGCAAGCGTGGGATGCGGCCACGGCTATCGTGATGGCCTCGGGGCCGGGGGATAAGAGCCGCCTCTATAAAACTGAGGATGGGTGCAAAACATGGAAGCTGATCTTCACCAACCCCGACAAAGACGGATTCTGGGACTCTATTCAATTCGACGGCAAGCAGGAAGGTATGCTTTTGGGCGATCCGGTTGGTGGACGATTCGCTGTTTTCATCACTCAAAATGGTGGCCAGAACTGGATCAGGCAGAAGTCCGACGGATTGGAGGCGGATGCTTCGCAGGAATCGATCTTCGCCGCGAGTAATAGCAGCCTCGTTATGTTTGCCGGTTTAGCTCATCGTTTCTTTGTTACGGGAGGTCCAGGAGGGGCGCATTACATTGAATGCCACGGCGAATTGGAGGTAGGTGGAAAACCGGAAAATGTCAGTTGCCTCCTAGCTCCGAAGCAGCTTCCTCTCGTCAGGGGTACAGCCAGTTCTGGAGCATTTTCCTTTGGGTTTGGTTCAAAGGCCTTCGTTGTCGTAGGCGGGGACTATACGAAACCAAATAAGAGCAAGGGAACGGCAGCATGGTCTGCCGATTACGGCTCAACCTGGATCGCGTCCACCACACCGCCGCACGGCTACCGCTCTGCCGTCCAATGGAGCGAAGCCCTCAAACTCTGGATCACCGTCGGCGCCAACGGATCCGACATCAGCCGCGACGACGGCAAAACCTGGCAGCCGCTCGACAACGTCAACTGGAACGCTCTTTCGCTGCCCTTCGTCGTCGGCCCCAACGGCCGCATCGCCCGGCTCAATCCAGCAGCCCTCCCGCCCTCAATGCCATAAATGTATTCTTCGGCCGGTTTAGCCCAATTTTTCGCAAAAAACCCTCTATTCCGACGCACAGCCTTTTTCGCGCGTCCTGTCACTCTTGAAATCAAAGCTCCCGCCATTACCAAAGGAACCTCGCCAACGCAGAACCCGCCCCCAGCACAGTAAAATAGCATCAACCGGATGACTCAAGCCTCTCCAGCGGTTGCCGAACACGAGACCCGCATTGCGCGGGAGCCGGAGTTGCGGCCCAAGACCGACCCTCACAGCACCCAATCGCCGATTGCGAAAGCCGACCAGCCCCCCATCATCCAGGTCCGCAACCTCGAAAAGACTTACACAACGGCGCGCGGCGCGCTCACGCTCTTTCAGGGGCTGAATCTCGATGTCCAGGCCGGCGAGATGGTGGCCATCGTGGGCCAGTCCGGCGCCGGAAAGAGCACGCTTCTGCACATTCTGGGCGCGCTGGACGCACCTACCGCGGGAACAGTCCTCTGCGCCTCGGTCAGCGTGGCCCAGCTCTCGCCGCAAGAAGCCGCTGCCTTTCGCAATCGCGAGATCGGCTACGTCTGGCAGTTTCATTATTTGCTGCCGGAGTTCACCGCTCTGGAAAACGTCTCCATGCCGTTGTTGGCCCGCGGTGTCACTCGCCGGGAGGCTCTTGCACTGGCGGCAAATTGGCTGCGGGAGGTGGACCTTGAAGATCGCGGCGACCACCGGCCCGGCGAGCTGAGCGGCGGCGAGCAGCAGCGCGTGGCGCTGGCCCGAGCTCTGGTCAACAACCCCCGGCTGCTGCTGGCCGACGAGCCCACCGGCGACCTGGACGAGACCACCGCCGGCCGCGTCTTTGACCTGATCGAACGGCTGCACGCGACCCACGGCCTCACTTCAATTCTGGTGACGCACAACCCTGACCTCGCCGCGCGCTGTACGCGAGTCTTGCGCCTGGAAGCGGGAAAACTGGACGGCGGACGGCTGGCCGCGCCTGCGCTTATTCCTCAACCGGAACCTCTCGCCGGGAAGATTTAATCGAAAAATGCGCCGTTCCGGGCGGTTCCGTAGTCTAATTCAGCAAGCGGCAAGTTTGAGTATGTTTGCAAAAGGGAGACCATCATGTTCGAACGCTATACGGAGAAGGCACGGCGCGTGATCTTCTTCGCGCGGTATGAGGCCAGCCAGTTCGGCTCGCCTTATATCGAGACCGAGCACCTGCTGCTCGGCCTGCTGCGCGAGGACAAGGCGTTGACCAACCGCTTCCTGCGCTCGCACGCCTCGGTTGAGTCGATTCGCAAGCAGATTGAGGCGCACACCACCATCCGCGAAAAGGTCTCCACCTCCGTGGACCTGCCGCTATCGAACGAGTGCAAGCGGGTGCTGGCCTATGCCGCGGAGGAGGCCGAACGCCTAGGCCACAAGCACATCGGCACCGAGCATCTGCTTTTGGGCCTGCTGCGCGAGGAAAAATGCTTTGCCTCGGAGATTTTGCAGGAGCGCGGCCTCAAGC
>JBAVYF010000258.1:0-3320 GCA_049698655.1 Occallatibacter sp.
CCCTTCTTATTGAGACCCTTTCGGCACGACTGAACTCCCACCCCATCGACGAAGACCTGTCGATGGGGACCCCGGTGAAGTCGTGCCCTGACACAAAGCGGGTTTATGAAACACGCTCTAATCACTCCACCAGGGGCATCAGGTTCTTTATCGCCGTCATGAGACAATGCTTTCGGCGGCCATCCCAATACAACTTTGCGGCTGCCGGACAAGACTGCATGGCTCTACCTACACGCGTAATGAATCTGCTTTTTGGCCGGCCGCTGGCCACCAGCGAGGAGCGCGCCGAGCACATCGGCCCCACCGCCGGCATTCCCGTCTTCGGCCTGGACGCCCTCAGCTCCGCCGCGTACGGCCCCGAGGCCGCCCTCACGCTGCTCATTCCGCTAGGCCTGCTGGGCGTGCACTACATCGTGCCGGTGAGCGCCGCGATCGTGGGCCTGCTGATCATCGTCTACTTCAGCTACCGCCAGACCATTGACGCTTACCCCCACGGCGGCGGCTCCTACACCGTGGCCAGCCAGAATCTGAGCGAGGGAGCGGGCCTGCTGGCCGCTGCCGCGCTGATGATCGACTACACTCTCACCGCGGCCGTGGGCATCTCGGCCGGCGTGGGCGCGCTCATCTCCGCCGCCCCCGGCTTGCAGCCCTACACCTTGCAACTGTGCCTGGTGGTGCTGGCCATTTTGACCTTGATCAACATGCGCGGCGTCCGCGACACCGGCGTAGTGTTCATGATTCCCACCTACCTGTTCACGGGAACGCTCTTAATCGTGATCGGAGTCGGCCTTTGGCATGTGCTGCAAAGCGGAGGCCATCCTCATCCGGTTACCGCGTTGCCCCCGCTACCCGCGGCCACCACCGCGGTTAGTCTGTGGCTGCTGCTGAAGGTCTTTTCTTCAGGTTGCACGGCCATGACCGGCGTGGAGGCGGTGAGCAACGGCGTGATGGCCTTCCGCGACGACACGCGCAAGAACGCCAAGATCACGCTGACTATTATTATTATTTTGCTGGCAGTGTTGCTGGCCGGCATTGCGCTCTTGTCCCGCGCCTATGGCATCGCCGCCACCAACCCCGGCGGATCCGGCTATGAGAGCGTGCTCTCCATGCTGACGCGCGCGGTGATGGGCCATGGAGCCTTCTACTACGTTACCATCGGCTCGGTGTTGCTGGTTTTGGCGCTCTCGGCTAACACCGCTTTTGCCGATTTTCCGCGCCTCACCCGCGCCATCGCCCTCGACGACTACATGCCCCACGTCTTTCTGCTGCGCGGTCGCCGACTGCTTTACTCCTGGGGCATCTATGTGCTGGTGGCGCTTACCGCGCTGTTGCTGATCGTCTTCGGCGGCGTGACCGACCGCCTGATTCCCCTCTTCGCCATCGGCGCGTTCATGGCCTTCACCCTCTCGCAGGCCGGCATGGTGATGCACTGGAAGCGCCGGGGAGGCGCTTCGCATCTTATGTTTATCAATGGCCTGGGCGCAGTAACCACGGGCATCACCACCGTGGTGGTGCTGGTGGCCAAGTTCACCGAGGGAGCCTGGATTACCGCGCTGCTGATTGCCGCCATCATCCTCGTCATGCGCGCCGTCAAGCGCCACTACGTTGACGTGGGCCGCGACACGGCTCTCGACCGGCCCATCGTGCCTGCCCAAATCAGCCAACCGATTGTGGTGCTGCCCATCGACCGCTGGAGCCGCATCACCGAGAAGGCGCTCTCCTTTGCGCTGGGCATGTCGTGCGATATTCGCTGCGTACACGTGCAGACCGGCGAGGAGCCGGACCCGATCTCGCTGGCATGGGAAGCTGATGTGGCCGCGCCCCTGCGCGCGGATGGCAAGTGCGTTCCCAGGCTCGATATTCTGCAGTCGCCCTTCCGCAACGTCCTGGGGCCGATGGTCGATTACATTCTGACCGTGGAACGGGAGTCCACATTCAGCAAGGTCTGCGTGCTGGTGCCGGAGCTGGTGGTGTTCCACTGGTGGGAGAATCTGCTCCACAATCGCCGCGCGGAGATGCTGAAGGCCATCCTGCTTCTGCGCGGCAACCGGCGCATCGTGGTCATCAACATTCCCTGGTATCTCGAACGGGATTGAGTGCTCACCTTGCTCCGGCGCCGCACCCAACCTCTGCCGCACCACAGGCGCTCTGCCGCGACCGATAAATCTCAATCTCGCTGCGTAACACCGGAGCGCGATTCGTATCCTTCACCTTGGCGCGGTCATCGGCGGAGACGGCGACCGAACCGTCCACAATGCCCTCCAGATTTTTCAGGTTCCGCTGCCAGCGAGCAATCACCGCCGGAGGCACGGTTCCCAGTCCAGCCGGAGTGAAGGCCCGCGCCGGAATCTGCGCCGTCAGGCCGCGCGCAGCCAACTGCCGCCGCAGTTGAGGAATGTGACCGCTGCCGAAGACAAAGACAATGCGCCGGGCCGCGCCTGCCTCCGACAGGCAGTTCTCCACGATCTTCCGGTTGCGCTCGTGCCAGGCGCCCGCGGCGATGTCAGAGGGAGTGTTTTCTCCGATCACCTCTTCAAACATATGATCGACCATGGAAAGATATTGCTCCGAACCACTCGTATAGTCGTACAGAGAACCGCCTGAGAAAGCGGCAAACCAGGCTTTCGCCTTGCTCTGCTCGGCATCGACCGCGGCGGCTTTCACTTTATCCTCGGATTCCTGTTTCTCTCCGCGCTCCTGCCATGCGAAACTGACTCGCCAATCAGCGGGAATGAAGCGCACGTCCCACTGCGGAGCAACCTCGGCGAGCATCGCCGCCTCGGGCGGAAAGTTGCCTTCCATTGGCCCGTTGTATGCCTCTGGCGTGATCTCTCCACAGACCACATCGGGATGGAGCGACCGCACCTGGTTCTGCAAATCGATAAGCGAGTAATGATAACGATCCTCAAAGTGCATGTGATGCACACTGCCGACCAGAAAAATCTGTGGCGCGGCGGCAGCGGCCACTGGCGCGGCATTTTGAGCCATGAGCGGATAGATCGATAAAGCAAGGAAGGCAGCCGATCCGGACATTCGCATGGCGCAATCATAGCAATCCGGCTGCGCTCCGCGATGGCTGCCCGGTACACTAAAGCTATGCACCCTCCGGTTCGCCTGGCAGCAATCGACATGGATGGCACCTTGCTGCCGACCTTTGCGCAGGCAATCAGTCCGCGCACGGCGCAGGCGCTCAAGGCCGCGCAGGAGGCCGGCATTACCGTGGCCATCGCCACCGGACGCCGCGCGGCCTACACCATGCCGCTGCTCGAAGGCCACGGCTTGCGAGCGGATACGCCTCTCATCACGTCCAATGGAGCAGT
>JBAVYF010000259.1:0-1806 GCA_049698655.1 Occallatibacter sp.
CAGAATGGTCTTGAGTCGTGTGGCGTCCACCGGCTTCTGCAAAAAGTCGTAAGCGCCCAGCCGCATGGCGTCCACGGCCAACTGGATCGATCCCATGGCAGTGAGCACCACCACGGCCATATTCGAGCCGAGTCCGGAGCCTTCCTCGGCCAGTTTGGTGAGCAGGCCGATGCCGTCCAGCCGAGGCATCTTGAGGTCGGTGACCACAATCGCCGGGTTCCAGGCCAGCGCCTTCTCCCAGCCCTCGATGCCGTCGCGCGCGGTCTCGGTTTGGTATCCCCAGCCGGAGATCAACTCCGCCAACCCCATCAGCGCGTGGGGCTCGTCTTCGACAATCAGAACTTTCACCGCGTTTTCCATTAAGGCTTCCCGCAACTTACCTTTCTATCATGCGCCGCTCTAACCAGCTTTCTCCGTCAGCCTGGCCCAACGGGCGTAGAGCGTGTCGTTCTCATGCTGTGCCGCGTCCAGTTCCTTGAGCGCCTCCTGGAGAGCGGCGGCGTTGGTGGCAATGGCGGGGTGCTCGACGCGTCCCTGAGCGGCGCTGAGCCGCGCATCGGACTCCTCGACACGCTGCTCGATGGCCGCGAACTCGCGGGCTTCCAGGTAGGATAGTTTTTTCTTTGCTCCCGCGCCAGGCGCCGGCTCAGCGCCTGTTCGTTGAACGGTGCTTGAGCCGTCGGCCTTGCGCTCCGTCCTGCTCTGCGCAGTTTCTTCCTGCTCGACCGTGTCTTGTTCTTTGAGCCAGTCTTCCCATTGCGCATAATCGGCAAAGCGGCCGGTGTGGCCGCGGCCGTCCAGACCCAGCACTGTCGATGAGACGCGGTTCAGCAGGTAGCGGTCGTGCGTCACCAGCGCCAGCGCGCCCGGAAAGTCGAGGAGATTTTCTTCCAGGATTTCCAGCGTGGGAATGTCCAGGTCATTGGTTGGCTCGTCGAGCAGCAGCACATCTGCCGGCTCCAGCATCAGTTTGGCAATCAGCACCCGCGCCCGCTCGCCGCCGCTGAGATTGCGGACCGGCTGGTTGAGTTGCTCGCCGGTAAAGAGGAAGCGCGCGGCCCAACTGGCTACATGCACCAGCCGGCCCTGGTACATGACCGAGTCGCCCTCCGGAGCCAGGGCGCGGCGCAGGGAGAGGCTTTCGTCCAATTCGCGCATCTGGCTGAAGTAGACGAGGCGCAACGCCTCGGCCCGGCGGATGCTGCCCTCGGCCGGGTCAATCTCGCCCAGTAGCAGGCGCAGCAGCGTGGTCTTGCCGCTGCCGTTGGGGCCTACAAGGCCAACTTTCATGCCCGCAGTAAGGATGAAGTTCAACCCGCTGAAAAGCCGCCTTCCAGGCAGAAGTTTGCCGGGTTCGCTCGGCGCTTCACCTCCCGGCACGTCGCAGGCCACGCCCTTGAATTCGACCAGCCGTTTGGTCTTGCGCTGGCTGGCCTCGAAGTCGATGCCGGCCGACGCGACCGCCGTGCGCGCATTCATCTCCGCCAGTTGGCCGATCATCGCGTTGGCGGTATCGATGCGCGCCTTTGATTTTGTTGTTCGCGCCTTGGGGCCGCGCCGCAGCCATTCGATCTCGGTTCTCACCTGGTTGCGCAGGCTCTCCTGCTGGCGGTTCTGCGATTCCAAATAAGCCTGCTTTTCTTCAAGAAACCGGCTGAAGTTGCCTTTCACGCGCAGCAATCCATCGGCAAAAACCCGATTCAATTCAATGATTTCGCTGGAGGTGGATTCGAGAAAGTAGCGGTCGTGGCTGACCGTTACAGCGGCAAAGGAGGACGAGGTGAGCAGCTCCTCCAGCCATTCGAT
>JBAVYF010000260.1:0-5994 GCA_049698655.1 Occallatibacter sp.
TTGCCAAGAATGTCTCCCGTGGAGACCTGCGCAAGGCTAACTGTCGGCGCGAGCGTGAGAAGCGCCACACAGAATGAGAAAATCAGCAAGGAACCCAAAAGGCTGCATGCTTTTGCAATGGATCCCCTCTGAATGTTTCGGCTAATCGTTTTCGCTTCACAGTCAGTGCTCATCATTGCCCCCTTAAGATGTCCTCCGGTAACGCGGTTTCGGCGTAACGGCAAACGGTTGGAATTAGAACGCAAAATCGCCACTCCACAGGGAGAACATTTACATATATATACATCTAGACCTCTAGAATTACAAGGGGAAAATTTTTACTGCCTTGGGTAGGCTGTCCTTCGTCAAAATACCGATCTGCTGTTAAATCAAACAGATGGGTACGGATCCAGTTTGATTGTCTGGGTGTAAAGCTGGATCATCTCTTCCGACTGTAGATGTTTTTGTAGATGGTCTTGCATCCAAGATACGGCGAGAAACCCAATACTGACGCACCTTCTGGCACCAGGGCACCTGGGCTATTACCAGGGGGTCTAGGCGGCTCGTCTGCAAAGTATTGAAAAGATTGGTCGGGGAGAGAGGATTTGAACCTCCGACCCCCTGGTCCCGAACCAGGTGCTCTACCAGGCTGAGCCACTCCCCGAACTTGGGTTGCAGGAGCGTATCTTTGGGGAGCGGCCTGGCGCGTTTGTCCCCTTGATTGCGCTGGAATCAGTGTAGCAGAATTCAGGGTGTTGCGGGACTCGGGCAAGTGCCCCGGTCAGCGGCCCGGCGGGTGAGCGGCAGGCTCCGGGAGCGGCGGCGGCTGCGGAAGCTCAAAGACCTGGATTGCGCCGCCGTTGAGCACGGCCACGCGACGCCCGGAGGGAGAGATGGCCACATTTCCCCCCGCATCCAGAATCGGACTGGCCGCCGCCTCCAGCACAACCTTGCCGTCAACCGCGTTCATGACCTCGACCAGTTGTCCTTTGATGTCGTCCTGGCTGAGGGGCGAGCGGGCGCTGACCGGGTGGGAGACGGCCAGAGCTTCCCGCGCCAGCCGCGAGCCGTCCGGCGACCTCACCACCAGAGGCCAGACCGTCGCCTCCGAAGTCTCCGCATCCCAGAGGCGGCGGCCATCGGTCGTCATCGCCACCAGCTTGCCCGCGCCCGGGGAAGTGCAGGTGGTCACCAGTACCTCTCGCTGCGAGAGAAAATCGAAGAGCGGCGAACAGCTCGAGTCCACCTGCCCCAGAATATTGCTGCCGCCGCTGAAGTAGTTCAGGTCCAGCATCCAGGCGTTGCCATTGGCGCGCAGGCTCCCCAGGTAACCGTCGGAGTTGATGGGCAGATGAACGGCTGAGCGGGTCCGGCTGACCAGCATTACCTTGCCGGAGTCGCGGCGCAGGATGCGCACCGCCAGATCGGACTCGCTGGGATTCTCCGTCGGCGTCGCGGGCTCGCGCGAGTCGGTCACCAGAAACTGTTGCGTGGGGTCCAGCTCCAGCCAAAGCAGCGGCCCAGGAAAACGCAAAAAAGGCTTCAGCTCTAAGGAGAGGTCGCCCATCTCGAGATTGTTGCGGTCGCGCAGCAGAAAACGGCCCCCGCTGAGCGCCCACAGGTAGCGCTGCCGGTCATGCACCGTCCACAGGGCTTCGGCTTCGACCGTTCCTGCCGGCAGCTTCAGCACCACGGCGCGGATCCGGCGCTCATCGCTCTCCCCGGCCTCGCGGTGGATCAGTCCCGGCACGCGAAAAGTGAACAGCAGCCGGTTTTCATCGAGAAAGTCCAGCGAAACAACGCTGTTGCGCTGGCCCAGATAGATTGGCCCCGGCGCCGAAAAGCCCAGCGGCTCTACGGGAATTTTGAACGCCGGGGGCTGAGACGGCTTGCTGGGAAGCCGGTCGGGCAACTCAGGCGCGCGGATCTCGCGGGAGGGCATCGGAGCGTCGAGCAGACTCCCCTGCGCCATGGCTGATGGAAGTGTGCCGAGCGCCGCTCCGGCTATTGCCAGATACAGCCCAGCACGCAGCGGACCCGCGCGCAAACCCCATCCTGTCCCAGATAATCGCATCGCCACGATCTTCATTTTCGCCGATGCAGCCGGTTTTGGGCAGTGATGCGGCCTTCAAATGAGGCTCGTCCCGCGCCGGGTGCCCCCGGTCCCTCGCATTTGGGGACCGGGGAGTCCGCCCGTGTGCGACAGTAAAAAGAGATGGAAAAACCTGCCACAATCTCTCCCCGCCTCGCGTTTCTCGGTTATGGCGCCTGCTTTGTGGCCGGGTGCCTCTGGGGCACGGGCTTCTACTTCGGCAGGCTGGCGCTCAACGAGATGAGCGTCGGGCACATGGTGCTCTATCGCTTTCTCTTTGCCAGCCTGGGCATGTTGCCCGTGGCCTTCGTTCATCGCCACCGCTTCCGGCTCACCGCCGGCGAGGTGCGTCTGCTGCTCATCTGCGCGTTTCTCGGCGTGCCCCTCCAGTTTCTCGTCCAGTTTCACGGTTTGGCGCTCACCACGGTCAGCCATGCCTCGCTGATGGTGGGCGCCATGCCGGTGCTGCTGGCCGCCGCTTCCAAACTCTTTGCCGGCGCACGGGCCGCCGAGGAAAGCCTTGACCGTCTCTCCTGGCTCGCCCTATGCGGTTCCACGGTGGGCGCCGTGCTCATCGCTCAGGGTGGCAACAGGGGCCCGGCCGCGCACGGAGAAGCAACCATGGCCGGTGACCTGCTCATCGTGGTCTCGCTCTTTACCGCGCTGGCCTGGATTCTGCTCAGCAAAAAGCTGATGGAGACGCACAGCCCGCCGGTGGTGACGGCCTACACCATTCTTTCTGGAACCATCATGCTGGCCGCCTGGGTTCTGGGACCGTGGCTGCTGAGCCCGTTGACCCACGCCAACGCTGCGCCGCTACCCTTCGCCCGCGTCAGCCTTACCGCATGGATGGCGCTGGCCATCAGCGGCCTGCTCTGCACCGCTACCACAACGCTGTTGTGGAACTGGGGCATCCACCATGTGCCCGCTTCGCGCGCCGGCGTCTTCCTGAATATCGAGCCGGCCCTCGGCTCCTTTCTGGGCGTCAAGCTGCTCGGCGAGCACCTGGGCCCCTTCGCCTGGGTTGGTGGCGGCCTCATCCTGGCAGCAGCCGTGGCCCTGACCACCCGCGGCCAACCTCCAGGGTCCGTCGCTGAACCGCCTGTTCTCCTCGAATAGGTCGCCGGGAATTCGTCAATTGATCCGGCCCAGAAGTATTGAAACGCTGTGCCCCATCCATTCCGCGCTTTTTGCGGAATGGGTGGGAGGGAATGTTGCATTTCTTTGGGGCCGGATCAGTAATATCGGTTCATGGCGGGCAATAGGTATCCAATTCCCGGCAGAAACAGCCCCGTTGCGGCGCGCAGCCGGCGGCGCGACTTTGTCGAGCTGGCCGTTGCCTATGCGCTGATTCTTCTTGTCATCTGGACGCCTCGCCCCTGGCAAAAGCTGCTCTGGTGGGTTGCTGCTGCTGCAATTGCAGCCTTCGCCTCGACATCGTTCGAAGGCTTTCAGGCGATGGGCCTTCGCCGGAAAAATTTTCTCCGCTCGCTCTGGATCGTGGGCCTGGCCTTGCTGGTGGCTGCCGTGGCCGTTCTCCTGGCCGCAAGGCTCCATACATTGCGTCCGCCCGGCAGCCTCATCCAATTCATCGATAAGTATTGGGCCTATGCGCTCTGGGCCTCGGTGCAGCAATTCCTGCTTCAGTGTTTCTTCCTGTCGCGCCTCCTGCGGTTGCTTCCGCGCGCAAAACTCGCGGCAGTCGTGGCCGCGGCCATCTTCGCGGCGGCGCATCTGCCCAACCCCATTCTCATGCCGGTGACGTTGCTTTGGGGTCTGGCCTCCTGCCTGCTTTTTCTCCGCTACCGCAACCTCTACGCACTGGCCATGGCGCACGCCATCCTCGGAATCACCATCGCCATCACCGTTCCCGGTCCGGTTGACCATAATATGCGCGTGGGGCTGGGTTACCTGACCTATGCGCATGAGCATGGAACAACGAACTCACCGCAGCCATAAGGACCAGATCGCGTCCACAGAGGCGTGGGTGATGGCCGAGGCTCCCACGCGGCGCTGGCTGCGCCATGCGCGGCCATAGAAGACGCCTGCCACGGCGGCCAGCAACACGTAGCGCCAATTGAAGTGCACCGCCCGCTTGTTGAAGTGGGCCAGGCCGAAGAGAATTGCCGTCAGAAACAGCGCCGCCATACGCCCCATGCGCCGTTCCAGAAGATTCTGGAGCCATCCGCGAAAGAAGAGCTCTTCGGGAACAGCGATGAAGAAGAAGGTGAAAATCCATGCGCCGGCAATCGCCGTAATACCCGGCCACCTTGCGTGCAGATGCAAAAATCCAAGGCTCAGGCCCAGCGCCAGCCCAAGGGGCATGTACCAGGCCAGCTCACGCAGACCGATGGCGGCATCGCGAAGGCGCAGGCGCAGGTCGAAGCCGGTCCCCTCCAGTTGCCGGATCGCGATGAAGCCGTAGATTCCGGCGTCCAGCAGCAGCACCTTGTTGAAGATAGCCAGGTGGGCCGGCCAGGCGCCCTCAAACCAGCGCAGATCGACTGCCAGACCGAGCGTGGCGAGAACCAGAAAATCCCGCCAGTTGCCGTGCTGGATGCCATCAATTCGCCCCGCCTGCCAAAGCAGGCTCGCCACGACGACCGGCAGCAGCGCATACAACGCAAACCATCCCCAGCGGAAGACGCCGCCGGCAGCGGCCACCAGCACATAAGGTACGCACAAGGCCGCGGGAGACGCCAGTTGCGCCCACACCGGAAGCGAGCGCGCCCGTCCGGATACCCACTGTGGGAAGAAAGCCGCAGCCAGAAACGGCGCGAGGGTGAGCAAGGCGGCGATCAGATTTGACGGTGTAATCATGGCGCTAGAGAAGCCTGACGGCTTACACCTCGAAGGAGAGCTGAACGGGAGCGAAACTGGGCAAAACCGGCTTCGGCTCGGAGGCCAGCTCGTAGACCAGCCGCTCCAGCACCAGGCGCTTGTCGGGCGGGGAGGAACGCAACTCTAAGTCCGCCCGGGCAATCAGCCGCAACGCCCGCGTCAGGTCGCGGCGGCTCTTGTAGCGGCGCGCCTGGCGGATCAGATCGTCGGCGGCAAACGGCGGCATGCGGAAGCCCTGCCACAGCGCCTGCCAGATGGCGCGCGAGTCGCGCACGTTCTTTTCCAGAATCACCAACATCTGCCGGAAGGTCCGCGCCAGCATGTAAAGGTGGCCAATCGCCGCGTCCTCACCGGCGTCCGAGCTGTTCAGCAGCCCCTGCAGCAGTGCCAGCGCGCGCGCCCGGTCGCGGGCGCTGATAGCGTCGGTCAGCTCGTAGAGCGAGCGCTGCTTGGCGGCCAGCACCATCGTCTCCACGTCACCCAGCGTAATGCGCCCCCGGCCCAGCGTATAAAGCAGCAGCTTCTCCAACTCCGAAGAGATCAGCATCATATCCGCGCCCAGAGCGTCCACCAGCTCGCGGGCTGCGTCGGCCTCCACGCGGATGCCGGACTCCTGCGCGGTGGCCGCCACCCAGCGCATCGCGTCTTCCTCGTTCACTCGCGCCAGCTCCACCATACCGCAGTGCTCGCCCAGGGTCTCGGTCAGCCGCTCGTAGCGGTTCTTGTCGTCCAGCTCCATGCGGCGAATGTCAGAAGGGATGCGCACAAAGTCGGCGACAAAGAGAATCAACGCCTGCGGGTTCGGCGAGCGAAAATAGCGCTCCAGTGCGGCAAACTCGTCCTTTTTGGCTCCGCGGGTGTAAAGCTGGCGCACATTGCGCACAAAAATCACCTGGAACGGTGCCATCAGCGAAGGCGTCTGCGCGCGGTCCAGCACCTCGAAGATTGAGGTGCCCGTCAGGTCCAGGTCGGAGAGGCAGAAATCCCTCAGATCCGGTGGCACAAAGGCTTTAAGAACGGCAGCGCGACAGCGGTCCAGCAGGAAAACCTCGTCGCCGGCCAGCACGTAGCCGGGCTTGAGC
>JBAVYF010000261.1:0-2618 GCA_049698655.1 Occallatibacter sp.
GCTGACCGGCGGCGAGGGCTGGCACAACAACCACCACGCCCACCCCGTCTCGGCTCGCCATGGCCTCGCCTGGTACGAAATCGACCCTAACTACTGGGGCATCTGGCTGCTCTCGAAGTTGGGTCTGGCTCGCAAGATTCTGGTGGCCCAGTTCGACCGCGCGAATCCCAAACCGGCAGGAAACTAGAAACAGAATCTACTTGCTCAGCCTAGCCCTGACCCACAGCACGCCAAAGACCGGCAGGGCCACGACCAGCACCAGCAGGCCGGCGGGAAAGCCGGCGTAGCGGTAGGTGTCGGCGTAGCTCACCGCGTGGTGGCCCATCAGATTCCACGCCAGCAGCGCGAAGATGGCGACGGTGGTCGTCGCAAAAAAAGTGAAAAACGCCGCCGCAAAGGCTAACAGCAGACTAGTGGCCAACCCAAACCCCTTGAGCGGAAATCCCAGCACCGTTTTACCGGCGGGGCTATTAGTTTGTACAGATTCCGTCATCAGGCGAGCCTCCGTAAAATAGAATACAGTCTCAGAACAGCCAGCGCACAAGCCGTATTGAGTTGGGCGGAGTAGATCATCGTCTGCGGCGGCGGTGCGTCTGGCCAGGAGAGTTCCGCAGAGGAAGGTTATGAAGAGTAGGCTTCCGATGGCCGCGCATGGACAACAGGCGGAGATGGAAAACGCAAAGCCGCGCCCGGAGCGCCTGATGTGTCTCGATATCTTTCGCGGGCTTTTGGTCGCCGGCATGATTCTGGTGGACAACCCCGGTAGCGACGACAAGGCTTACTGGGCCATCAAACACGCGGAGTGGAATGGCTGGACGCCGCCCGACTTTATCTTTCCCTCATTCCTGTTTCTGGTTGGTGTCTCCCTGGTGTTTTCCTACGCGGCGCGACTGCAACGAGGGGAAACACGCGGACAGATCTTGTGGCACGCCTGCAAGCGCAGCCTGATGCTGATCGCCATTGGCCTGTTCGTCAACGGCTTTCCATTTATCGGCGACGATTTTCACCAGTTCCGCTGGGAAGGCGTGACGCAGCGCATCGCGCTCTGCTACTTTGCCGCGGCCGTTGTGGCACTGTGGACGGGGCGGCGCGGGCAAATTGCCGCTCTGGCCGCTTGTCTCGTGGGTTACTGGGCGATCCTGCGCTTTGTGCCGGTGCCGGGCTTTGGCTTTCCGGGGCACGGCGTGCCGTTCATGGACCAGTACGGAAATATCGTTGCGTGGCTCGACCGCAAGCTGTTCATGGGGCATCTATACAACGGAACGCGCGATCCGGAGGGAATCATCAGCACCATTCCGGCCATTGCCAGTACGTTGATAGGCGTGCTGGCGGGAAGCTGGCTGCGCTCAGGACGCGCACGCGGCGTTATCGCCCTGCGCCTGTTGCTCTTCGGAATCCTCGGCCTGGCCGCCGGTCAGATATGGAATCTGTGGTTTCCCATCAATAAAAATCTGTGGACCAGCTCGTTCGCGCTCTTCGCCGGCGGCTTCTCGCTGGTGACGCTCGCCTTCTTCTACTGGCTGTTGGAGATCAAGCGGTGGCGCGGCGTCTGGACCGTGCCGATCCTGGTCTTTGGCATGAACGCCATTGCCGGATTTGTCGCCGACTCCTTCGTCTACGGTCCGGGCTACACCTGGACGGTCAAAGAGGCCAATGGCGTTGTACTCTGCTGGCATGACGTGGCGCAGTCGCGCCTTGTGGCACTGGGCCTGAATGACGCCAATGCTTCGCTGCTCTATTCGCTGTGCGCGGTGGCCTTTTGCTGGTGCTTGCTGTGGCTGCTCTGGCGGAAGAGGATCTTTCTCAAAGTCTGACTTCGTTGCTGCGGGTTTCCGAGAGGACGCGCGGGCCTGCCGACGGCCCCGCTGGAATAGAATACGAATTGATGGCGAGCAGCGCACAGATCGAACTTTGGCAGGCGGAGAAGGTGGCCACGCAGGTGGCCATTGCTCAGGCCCCTAATGGAATTCACTACGCGATGTGGGGCGAGACGCGCATCTCCGACGCGGACCTGGAGCGCCTTGTGGCCGCCGTGCCGGCCACGCTCTCTGCCGCGCTCGAACACCGCGCCTATTACTTTGTCCCTCTGGCCATCGCCGACACCGACGATACCATGGTTGCCCCCGGCTACACCGTCGATCTGGGCGACCGCGCCATCTGCCATCGCAACGCTGTCTTCGGCTCGACCGAGGCGGTTTTTCTTTCCACGCGGCTGGTCGAGGACCGCTTCGGCCTGGCCTTCGAGTTCTTCATCAACGTGGCCCACAACTTTGTCGATGCCGCCGGCGTTCCTGAAAGCTTTTCCACCCTCGCCTGGCAGCAAGCCGAGGCCCAGGTCCGCGGTGAAACCAGCCAGGACGCATGGGAGACCCGCCGCCGCGCCCAAAACGTTCCCAATCCGGCCGTGCGCACTCCCGACTTGCGCTCCCCTGACAGCCGCTCCCTGAATGGCAGAGCCACCCCGGCGCCCGCCCAAATGCCCCCCCAGATGCAAATCGACGAGCGCGCCCGCAGCGCCTTCTTCGAATCCGCCTTCGCCGACGCCCTGGCCATCTACATGCTCTCCCTCGCCGTGGACTTCGACTACCACGATCTGCGCGAGCGCGACTACCCCCTCC
>JBAVYF010000262.1:0-2561 GCA_049698655.1 Occallatibacter sp.
GTCTCGATCGCGCGATGTGCGTTTCTCTATATACAGGCACATCTGCCGTCTTCCGCCCAGGCGGCTTCCGGCCAGGCCGAAGATAACGGCAATCTTCATGCTAGCACAGCCCGTATCTTTCAATCGATCACTGCGCGCTCATGCCGCGAACATGCAGTAACGCCACACATCCGGCCCCCGGGTTTGCATCATCACAAATTGTCATCCGGAGCGATGCGAAAGGGTGGGCCTGCGTCGAGAAGTTGCCACTACACAATTCGACCTTCACTGAAAACTGTGTGACGTTTTCTTGCCTCATTTTTCGGGCCAGCTGCAATCTGCAGTTAGAATTCAATGAGGGGAATCAGGAAGATGACAGGGCGCGGCAATGCCGATGACCCTGGCAAATAAAAAAATGTAGCTGTCCTTTTGCCCGGATGGCGAAACTGGCAGACGCAGCGGACTTAAAATCCGCAGGCCGCAAGGCCGTGGGGGTTCAAATCCCCCTCTGGGCACCATAAAATCAATTTCTTACAGATTGAACCGCACGCCTTCAACTTCAGAATCTGCGAGGGCGCTGGATTATTTTCCAATTGAAGTGAAAATTTATCCACATAAACCACAAATATGTGTATTCTGTGATTACAGAAGGCCATGGACCTTCCCTTTGGCAACCCATTTGGTTCAGAGACGAGGAGAAAGAATGATTCACAAGACCCGCTTGTTTACCCCCGGCCCGACGCCGCTCCTTCCGGTGGCTCAGTTTGCCATGGCCGCGGCCGACATGCACCACCGCACGCCGGAGTTTCGCGCCCTCTATCAGAAGGTTCTGGCGCAGTTGAAGGTTTTTGTGGGCACGCAGAATGATGTATTGCTGCTGGCGAGTTCAGGGACGGGGGCGATGGAGGCTTCGGTTTCCAATCTCACGTCGCCGGGCGACCGGGTTCTGGTGCTGACTGCGGGCAAGTTTGGCGAGCGCTGGGTGGAGCTTGCCAAGGCCTTTGGCTGCGCGGTGGATGTGGTGAAGGCGCCTTACGGGGAGACCTTCGATCTGGCCGCAGTGCGCAAGGCGCTGAGTCCGGAACACAGGGCCGTCTACATGCAGGCGACGGAGACCTCGACGGGAGCCCGGCACGATGTGGAAGCGATTGCGAAGCTGCTGAAGGAGACCGGCAGCGCGGCTCTACTGGTGGTGGACGGGATTACCGGGCTGGGAACCACGCATTTCGACGTGGATGGCTGGGGCATCGACGTGCTGATTGGCGGCTCGCAGAAGGCGGTGATGATTCCACCGGGGCTGGCGTATCTGAGCGTGAGCGAGAAGGCGTGGGCGGCGATGGAGACGGCGAAGAATCCTCGCTTCTACTTCGACCTGCGCAAGGAGCGCAAGAGCGCGGCGAAGGGCGAGAGCGCGTATACGCCTGCGGTTGCGCTGATTGCGGGGCTGGGCGCGGCGCTGGATTACATTGCCGGGCAGGGTGGGGGCGACCTGGAAAAAGGCCGCATCGCGCTGGTGGACAACGCGCAGGTGAATGCCGCGGCGACGCGCGCGGGGATTGTGGCGCTGGGATTCGCGCTCTTTGCGCCCACGGCTCCGGCGGCGGCAGCAACCGCCGTGGCAATGCCGGAGGGGATGAACTCGGGCGAAGTGGTGAAGGCGCTCAAAGCCCGCTTTGGCCTGGTGATTGCCAACGGCCAGGGAGAGATGCAGGGCAAGATCTTCCGCGTGGCGCATCTGGGGTTCTTCGATTATCTGGACACGGTGGCGCTGCTGGGCGCGATGGAACACATTGCCAAGGAAACGCTGGGGCTGCCGGTCGAGTACGGGCAGGCAGTGGCGGCGGCACAGGCGGTCTTTGCAGAAGCGGCAAAGCAGTAGGTTTGTGGTTTCCCACCCTAGCCGCAAAAACAAAGACGCGGCGAGGGTGGGGCACCTGGCATTGATAACCGGAAGGGACAAATGTCTGAACTGAGTTTTGGCGAGAAGCTGCTGATTGCGCGCAAGCAGCTTGACCTCTATCAATACGAGATGGCGGAGCGGCTGGGGGTTCATGCCAACTCGCTGACCAAGTACGAGCGGGGCGAAGGCAAGCCGCACGCGGCGGTGGTGCGGATCTTCGAGATTTTGTGCGAGCAGAACAACATTCGCTTTGACGAGTATGAGGCCGCGAGGAAAGGCCAGGGGGGCAAGATGAAGATCGTTCTGGCGGAGAAGGTTTCCGCGGCGACGCTGGCCGTTTTTGCGGCCGAGCCGGGATGGGAGATTCTGACGTACGATCAGTTGCCGGAAGGATTGGCGGCCGCGCTGGCCGATGCCGATGCGCTGGTGGTGCGAAGCGCGGTGCAGGTGGATGATGCGCTGATGGAGTGCGCGCCGAAGCTGCGCGTGATTGGACGCGCCGGAGTGGGCGTGGACAACATCGACGCCGATGCGGCCACGCGGCGGGGCATTGTGGTGATGAATACGCCGGGCGCGAATGCGGTAGCCGTGGCCGAGTTGACCCTTGGCCTGATGCTGGCTCTGGCGCGCAAGGTGCCCGCGGCCAATGCGTCAATGCACGCCGGCAAGTGGGAGAAAAAGA
>JBAVYF010000263.1:0-3145 GCA_049698655.1 Occallatibacter sp.
CCCTGGCACCGTGGCTCAGGCTCTGGCTCGGGCCTCGGCCCTCCGCGCGGGACCTCGCCCGCCGAAGAAGCCGGACGGCAAACTGCTCGTATTTCTCGGCGCCAAAGGCGGTTCCGGAGTTACCATGCTGGCCTGCAATTTTGCGGTATCGCTGGCCCAGGAATCGCAACAAAAAACCCTGTTGATCGATCTCAATCTTCCGCTCGGCGACGCGGCGATCAACCTCGGAATCAAGGCTCAATACTCCATTGCCAGCGCGTTTCAGAATTTTAGCCGGCTCGATGTGAATTTTCTCTCCACCCTGCTGGTACGCCATAGTTCCGGGTTATTCGTACTCGCTGCGCCAGGTGAATTGGCGCCCACCTATGTCTCTGCCGATGCCATCGACAAGCTGCTGGATGTCGCGCGCCAGGGATTCGATTATGTGGTGGTCGACGCGGGATCGAGACTTGACCTCCAGCGCGAACATCTCTTCAATGAATCCGCCACCATCTTCCTGGTCACGCAGGTCGGCATCCCCGAACTGCGCAATTCGCATCGCCTGATTGCACTGCTCTCCATTCCCGGAAGCCCCAGACTCGAAATCGTGATCAACCGCTACGACCCTCGCTCCATGGGAATCGATGATGAACACATTACGAAGGCTCTCACCAGGCCGGCGCAATGGAAAGTTCCCAATAACTATGCCGCTGTGCGGCGGATGCAGACCACGGCTACGCCATTCACCGAAGAAGATTCGCAGATTGCAAGGGTGATCCGGCAGATGGCTCGTGCCGCTTGCGGACAGCCTGCTGTCCCGGAAAAGGAGAAAAGAAACAACCTCTTCGGGGGGGGACTTTCTCTTAAGGGCATGCTCAAGCGGCAAGAAAAGTCATAACAGAAGGGCTGTACTGCCCTGGCTGACGCCCGCATCTGCCAATCCCTGCCCCAGCTCCCCGGTAGCCGATAAAAAACAGTCTTCCCCGGCATTTTCCCGTTCCGCTCCGCTTTTGCTCCCCCAACCGGCGCAGGAAACCGCCCCATGCACCCTTTGCGCTATCATTGTTCTAATGGGTGAGCGGCCTGTTTCCCCTCAAGGGTCGCCCCGGTGGTGCGCGTGTCTCGATTCTTCCAGCGATTTGTCTTCGTTCTTTCCGTGGCGATCTTTGCCGCCCTCGGCTTCGGCTTTCTCTTCGGCGAGTTTGGCTGGCTTGGCGTTCATGCCGGCGGCCAGCAGGATGGCGCCTACCGCCAGATGGACGTTTTTCGCCAGGTGCTTAAAAAGATCCAGACCGACTACGTGACCGAGCCCAACATCAACGACGTGACCACCGGCGCGCTGCACGGCCTGCTGGAGTCGCTGGACACCGACTCCAGCTACCTGACCCCGGCCGAGTACAAGATTTACAAGCTGCGTCCGGCGACAGGCGTGGCGCAGATCGGCGTCACCGTCTCCAAGCGCTTTGGTTACGCCATGGTGGTCAGTGTGCTGCCCGGTTCGGCCGCCGACAAGGATCACCTCTCTGACGGCGACGTCATCGAGTCCATCGGCGGCCAGTCTACGCGCGAGCTATCGCTGGCCGTCATCCGGCTGCTCCTGGAAGGCAAGCCGGGGACTACGGTGACCCTCTCGGTGGTGCGTCCGGGCAAGACCGACCCCGACAAGCTGACGCTGACCCGCTCCATCGCCGCCACGCCCGCGCTCGCCGAGCAACAATATGAAGGCGCGACCATTCTCTATCTGAAGCCCGGCGCGCTCACCGCCTCCCGCGTGGACGAGATCGCCGCAAGGCTCCAGGCGGCCGGCAAGGGCCGCAAGGTGCTGCTGGACCTGCGCGACTCTTCCGGCGGCGACGACCAGGAGGGCCTGAGGCTGGCCAACTTCTTTGTGAAGCAGGGCACGCTGGCCACGCTCGAAGGCCAGAAGTTTCCCCGCCAGACCTTCACCGCCGACCCGGCAAAGTTCATCACAGACGCGCCGCTGGCCGTGCTTGTCAACCGCGGCACCTATGGACCGGCCGAGCTCACGGCCGCCGCCATCGAGGACTCGAAACGCGGCGATGTGGTGGGCGAGAGGACATTCGGCGAAGGCTCGGTGCAGAAGACCATCGAGCTGCCCGACGGCGCCGCGCTGTTGCTGACTGTCGCGAAATACCAGACCCCGGCCGGCAAGAAGATTCAGGACGAGGCCGTGACGCCCACCGTGCTGGCCGGCCAGACGATCGAAGAAGAAGAAGAGGAAGCGCCGAGGCCCAAGGGCGACGAGCCGCTCAACAAGGCGCTCCAACTGCTGAAAGCCAAAAACGGCTGAGCTGGCTCGGATGACCGCTTCCCCATCTTCCCGCCTCTTGCACGATGAGGTACGCAAAGGCCGATCCGCGCGTACCCCGCAATCGATCCCGTGCTAGCCTTGGGCTGAAGCATTTCTCCACCGCACGCCGGATAAATGCCAACGAGGCCTGAACCGTTTGGCTGTCACCCCTTCCGTTCATCGCGGCCTTGGCCGCAGCCACCTGCTTCGAGCCGAGCCGCCGCCCCCTTCGCATCGGCGGCGCAAGCTGGCCGGCAAGTTCGCGCTTGCCACGCTGCTCACTCTGGCCGTGATTACCGGCTCGCTCTCCGGGCTAATGTTGGTTTACTCCGTCGATCTGCCCCAGATTCACGACCTGGAGCGTTATCGCCCCTCCACCACCACCGAGCTCTACGACCAGAAGGGCCGCATCATCGGCTCCTTTGCGCTGGAGCGGCGCGTAGTGGTCAACTACGACGACTTTGCGCCGGTGCTGCGCCAGGCCGTGATCTCCATCGAAGACAAAAGCTTCGAGTCGCACTGGGGCATCAATGTCTTCCGCGTCGCGGGAGCGGCGTGGCACGACATCCGCAGCCACGGCCGCTCCCAGGGCGCATCCACCCTCACCATGCAGTTGGCGCGCAACTTGTTTCTCTCCTCCGAACGCACGTCTACGCGCAAAATCCAGGAGGCCTACCTGGCCATCCAGATCGAGCGCGCCTTCACCAAGCAGCAGATCTTCACCCTCTACGGCAACCAGATCTATCTGGGCCACGGAATGTACGGCTTCGAAGCTGCCTCGCAGTTTTACTTCAGCAAGCACGCCAGAGAGCTGACGCTCACTGAAGCAGCTCTTCTTGCCGGATTGCCCAAGGG
>JBAVYF010000264.1:0-5764 GCA_049698655.1 Occallatibacter sp.
GCCTGCGGCGGCACCGGCCAGGTCATCGCCGACCCCTGCACAACCTGCCGCGGCGAGACCCGCGTCACCAAAGAACTCAAGCTCAACGTCAAGGTGCCGCCCGGCGTCGAGAGCGGAACCCGCATCCGCTACGCCGGCGAAGGTGATGCCGGTCGCGCCGGCGCGCCCAAGGGCGACCTCTATGTGGTGCTCTCCATTCGCGCGCATGAATTCTTCCAGCGCGACGGCCACAACCTGCATTGCGTCATCCCCATCAGCTTTCCCCAGGCCGCCCTCGGCGCGGAGATCGAGATTCCCGGCATCGGCGGCAACGTGACCCTCAAGATTCCCGAGGGCACGCAGAGCGGCAAGGAGTTGCGCGTGCGCGGCAAGGGCGTTCCTTTCCTCAACGAGAAGGGCACCGGCGACCTGATCGTAAAGGTGATGGTCGAGATTCCCCGCAAGCTCTCGCGCGCCCAGCGCGAACTGGTCAGCCAACTCGCCGGGTCCCTCGCCGTCGATAACAAGCCCGCCTCCCCCAGCCTCATCGAGAAGATGAAGGATCTGTTCAACTAGAACGGGGCATCGGCGCTGTTCAGGGGATGCGAAGCCGCACTTAGGGCTAGAATATATCCAGCCTCGCTCATGCGAAAGTGGCGGAATTGGCAGACGCACCAGACTTAGGATCTGGCGGAGCAATCCATGGGGGTTCGAGTCCCCCCTTTCGCACCATGACCCTGCCCACCCCAGCCGGAGTAATCTGGAGAAACCATGAGCCCATCCGCGCAGCAACCCCAAATGAACCTCGTCCAGACCCCCGACTACCGCGAATCCTACGCCAACAGCGTCCAGATCCGCGTCAGCGTTTGGGACTTCCAACTGATCTTCGGCCTGGCCTCCAGCGACGCTCCTGACCAGATCACCATTCGCAACCACGATGCCGTTTTTCTCAGCCCGCAACAGGCCAAGGCTCTGTGGAATATGCTGGGGCAGAACCTGGCTCAGTACGAGCAGGCCTTCGGAACGCTCAACCTGGAGCCGCACGGCCACAACTTCCCGCAGGGGCCCATCAACTAGCAGGAGCAATTCCATGCGCTGGAAAAGCCTCATTCCGCCGCGACTGGACGCACCCCTCCCCGCCTGGATGATCTTCCCGGCCATCTTCGCGGCGCTCTGCGCCTGTCACTTCACTCTGCTCCGTCTGCCCTACTACTGGGACGAGGCCGGCTACTACATCCCCGCGGCCTTGGACTTCTTCCGCAGCGGCTCGCTGATTCCCCTCACCACGCCGAGCAGCGCTCATCCGCCGTTGCCGAGCATCTACTTGGCGCTCTGCTGGAAGATTGCGGGCTTTCACCCAGTGGTCACGCGCCTGGCCGTGCTGCTTGTCGCTTCGCTCGGCCTGATGGCGGTCGGCCGGCTGGCCATGCGCCTGGTGGGCGTGCCCGCCGTCGCCTTCTGGACCGTGGCGCTGACCGCCCTCTATCCCATCTGGTTTGCCCAAATCACGCTGGCCCACGCCGACATCTTCGCCGCAGCCTGCACCCTGTGGGGGTTGGTTTACGCTTTGCCTGCCTACAGGCTGGAGATGCCCCGCAAGCCCTGGGTCGCCGCTGTGTGGTTTGCCCTGGCCGCGCTGTCAAAAGAGACGGCCATCGTCATCCCGCTCACCCTAGCGGCTATCAGCCTGGTTGAAAGCCTCCGCGCCCCTGGGATGGCCCGCATACGGCTCTGGCGCGAGACCGCCTGGCTCGCCGCCTGCGTGCTGCCGCTGGCCGCCTGGTACGCCTTCCACTACCTGAAGACCGGCTACCTCTTCGGCAATCCCGAGTTCCTGCGCTACAACGCCCAGGCCAACCTCTCAGCCCCGCGCATCCTGGCCGCCCTGGAGCACCGCATCCTCCATCTCACCGCGCACATGAACCTCTTTGTGCCGGTAGGATTGGCCTTCGCCGCCCTGCTGCTTGAGCCGCGTCCCAGCGCAGGCAGCGCAGATGCCAATGAGCTCCGTCCCTCCATCGCTCTTTTTGCGCTGCGCCGCATTTTTCTTTTGCTGCTGGTCAATGCCGTGCTCTTCAGCGTATTGGGCGGAGCGCTGCTCACCCGTTACCTGCTGCCCATGTATCCGCTGGTGCTGCTGGTGGCCGTCACCACCTTTTACCGCCGCGTTCCCAACTGGCACAGCCTGGCCGTCTTCTCCGCCGCGGCGTTTGTCCTGGGATTGTTCATCAATCCCCCTTACGGCTTCGCCCCGGAAGACAACCTCACCTATGCCCGCGTCATCCGGTTGCATCAGGCCGGTATCAGTCAGCTCAACCAGCGCTACCCCGGCTCAACCGTGCTCTCCGCATGGCCCGTCACCGACGAGCTGACCCGCCCCGAGCTGGGCTACGTCAGAGAGCCCTATGCCGTCGATCTTGTCGCGGACTTCACCGCCGCCGAGATCGCCCGCGCCGCCCAGGAGCCAGAAAAATACTCCGCCGCCCTGGTCTTCAGCACCAAGTACGATCCGCATTCGTCGTTCTTCACTCTGGGCTCAAGGAGCCGGGCTGCCGATGTGCGCTACTTCGGCCTCCACAACGACCTGCCGCCCGAAGAGATCGCCCGCGAACTCCACGGCGACTTGGTTTGGAAGCAGCAAGACCACGGCCAGTGGATCGCCCTCCTCCGCTTCAACCGCCAACTCGAAGCGCGGGCGGAGCGCGAATGATCCGGCGGGTGGCTCAGGTCTTAGGATGTTGGCATACCGGAGGGGCGCGGCCCCTTTGCAATGCGTATAGACAAGATGATTGTTTCACTCAAGGTCAAATGGCCGTCGAAGTCTCCGGAAGGTAGTGGATAGGAAAATGGCGGGTCCAATCATCTCCGGGGGCAAACCGCGGCTTGAGGCTCTGTATTTAATTGGCCTTGTCTTCTTTGGCTGCATGTTCATGACTCCCGAGACTACCAGAATTTTCCTGCAAAAGTTTGGCTGGCTGGGCTGGCTCATCAACTGGGGGCGTCACCTTCTCGGCCTTCCGCCTTGGTGATCCGTCTCAGGAAGGCCGGTGTCCCATGTGCCATGAGTAACAAAGCAGGGCGCCCAGGTCCCGATTTTTAGACATGGAATCGATCCAACCCCGGCACTTACCCCTGATCCCTGTCCCCTGATCCCTCCTGTCTGCTACACTCGCTGCAAACCTCCTCCTGATTCAGTTTGGGCACAACGACATGCCGGGCAAAGGCCCACTACGCGAGACCGATGCGGATACAACCTATGCGGCGAATATGCGCAGGTACATTGAGGAGGCGCGAGCCATCAACGTCAAGGCAATGTGCGAGTCTGGAAAGCTGTCGGCTGAGTTGAAAGCGAAGTATTGCGTCATGGAACCATCGAAATAACGCCGCCCCACCCGCCGCGAACCTGTGATATAATATTGCGCATGAAAACCATATTCGTACTTCAGACCGTCATTTTTCTGATGGTCACGCTCCTTTGTGCTTCCGCGTCGGCACAGCAGAAGAACCTCACTTGCGTGCTCGTCTCAGTAGATGGAATCCCCGGTGTCTGGGGTCAAGAAATACACATCACGCTCGACGAGGCCAACAGCCAAGCCAAATCTGACGACAGAGCCCACGACGACGGAAACTTCCACCCGGCAAGATTCACCCCTACTACAGTCAAGTGGACAGGAGGGATCGTTAACTATAGCTCGGCAGGCCGTATAATTCCCTTCGGACCGCTATCATACGACCTCAGCCGCACGACTGGAGTATTGTTACAGGGTATCGACCAACTTGACCACCACTATCAGTGTGAGGTCGCCCAGCAGAAGTTCTAGCAAAAAGAAGGAGAAAACATGAAAACGATTCTCAAGATTCTCGCAATCCTCATGATTCCTGTTAGCCTGTTCGCAGTCCCATCCTGCACCGATTGGATGCTACAAACTGACGGAACTTACTGGCGCACTTGCGTTGACGATCAGGGCCGTCAATACTGTGAGCAGACGGTGGACAAAAAGACCGTCACGCGGGTGAAATGCCAATGAAAACTTTCTTGATGGCAATCCTCCTCGTTCTCGCTTCTCTCATCCCCCAAGCGGTCGCCCAACAGGGCAACGCTGACTGGCTCAAGGAACTAGACGGGACGAAGTTCGCATACGAAGCGTCCTGTCCTTCCTGTGATCCACCAAGGTCTACTACGTTCACTATCCTAATCAAGGGGAACCAAGCCATTGAGATGTGGACAGTCCGGGGGGCGCAGCAAGTAACAGGTCCTATGGACATTCAAGGGGACACTTTTAAGTCTTGCGACGAGCGTGGCTGCCTTGTCTATGTTATAGCCCACAGTGGTATCGCAATCACCAAGACTTTTCCGAACAATTCAAAGTGGATATTCGTTCGTCAGTAGGAGAAATGAAATGAAGATCGGGTTCAGGTTGTTGGTTCTAATCACCGCTGCCGTCCTGTTCACGGGAATCGCGGTGACACAGACGGTTGATGTGTCTGGCAAATGGGTTCTCACAGGGCTAGACCCCGAAGGACCGGGCATTGCTAGGATAACGACCTCTGCCAGCGGCGGGTTCCGGGGAGTGTACACCGCTGGTCTGACGGAGGATGGTTATCATTGCGACATCAGGGACGGCAAAGTAAGCAAGTCGGAGAAAGTCAGTTTCACCCTCGTATGCGGTTCAGATGAAATAGAGACGAAAGTAACGGGACACATTACCAAGGACGGGAGCATCAAGGGTAAGTACATCACAATGACAAAGAGCGCGAAATAACGCCGCCGCATGGTTCCTGATCCCTGTTCCTTAATCCCTGTCTTCTGCTACACTCGCTGCAAACCTCCTCCATGCTTTTTAAGGCTCACAGCGCGGCTGTCTATGGAATCGACGCCAACCTCATTGATGTCGAGGTGGACTATAGCGGCGTGGTCGCGGATAAAGACGTCTTCCACACCGTGGGGCTGCCCGACGCGGCGGTGCGCGAGAGCCGCGACCGGGTCCGCGCGGCCATCAAGAACTCCGGCTACCTGATTCCGCCCACGCACATCACCATCAACCTGGCGCCGGCTGACCTGAAAAAGGAAGGCTCGGGCTTCGATCTGCCCATCGCCGTCGGCATCCTCGGGGCTTATGGCGCGTTGCACTCCAACGACCTGAGCCGCTTTCTGCTGGTGGGCGAACTGGGCCTGGATGGCAGCATGCGCGCCGTGCCCGGAATGTTGCCGGTGGCCATCATGGCGCGCGAAAAGGGAATCGCCAACCTGATTCTGCCCGCCGCCAACGCCGCTGAGGCCGCGGTCGTCGAGGGCGTCAACGTCTATCCCGCCTCTTCGCTGCTCGATGTGCTGGAGCTGCTCAACACCATGGTAGTGGGCGTCATTCAGCGCGAGCCTTACCGCGTCTCGACTGAGACTCTTTTAGGCGAGCTGCAGCATTTCACTGTCGACTTCAAGGATGTGCGCGGCCAACAAACAGCCAAGCGCGCCCTGGAGGTGGCCGCGGCCGGCAGCCACAACATACTCATGATCGGCCCGCCCGGCTCCGGCAAGACGATGCTGGCCAAGCGGCTGCCCTCGATCCTCGCGCCGCTCACCTTTGATGAGGCTCTGGAAACCACCAAGATTCACTCCGTCGCCGGAGTGCTTGACGCCGCTGCCGGCCTGGTCACGCAGCGGCCCTTCCGCTCGCCGCACCACACCATCAGCGACGCCGGACTGATCGGCGGCGGCATCATTCCACGCCCCGGCGAGGTCTCGCTGGCCCACAACGGCCTGCTCTTTCTCGACGAACTGCCGGAG
>JBAVYF010000265.1:0-7636 GCA_049698655.1 Occallatibacter sp.
GCGCCGGCGATCAGCGCGCCATCCACAAGGGCCGCCGTCAGCCGGCGGCCGGTGGACGCCTGTTGCAGGATCGGCAGTGCTACCGGCGCATCCTGGGGTTCCGGTTCGTCCAGGGGCTGAGCTTCCAGTTCGATCCTCGACCACTCCGAGTTCTGCCAGGCGTGCGCAGCGCCTGTTGCCTCTGGCTGGATAAAGAGAGCGCCAGGGTCCACTTCGAAGATGCTCAACTGCCTCTCCAATCCTTCCGCCGCGAATGGTCCCTCGGCCCGCCTCGGACGCCTTTTGCGGGTGGCCACCAGCTCGCGCGGAAACTCGATGAGTTTGGCGTGGATAGGCAGATCCGGCTCGACCGGCTCAATGACATCAACGCTCCATGGCCTTTCGGCCAACGCAGGACGCTCCCAGCCATCTTCAGCCCGAGACACAAAGCCTTCCGCCGGTCGCAGCGCGCGGGCAGGGGCCGGCTGGGGAGGCCGCAAGATAGAATTCTGCTTCCAACCGGGGCGGGAGAATTCGCTTTCCCAAGCCTCGAGCGAGGTGGGCGCGGCAGGCCGAGCCGGGACGACGGTGGGTTCCCAATCCCGTGAGGAGAATTGCATGGGCGCCTCGGTCTGCCGGATCTCGGGCTCCCACAGGAGCGGTTCGGCTGAGGCCGCCTGCAGGCCTGGCAAGGCGGCCTGGAAGGCGCGCTGGGCAGCAGGAGCGCCGGCGGCCTGCATCTGGCTGTAGCTAGGGGCCTGGGCATACCGCGCGGCCACACGAGCGGCGGCCTGCGCGGCGCGGCTTCCGGACCCCTGGTGCCTTTGGATGGACGCGGCCGGCTTCGCCGCGGACAAGCCTCCGCGACTCTGGTGCGCGGCAATGCGCCGGCTCACTTCCTGCTTCCAGGAGGATGCAATGTTGGGCTGGCCTACAGATGTGCTCAAGGCTTCAGTATCCCTTCTGACTCTCCGTCCGGGCAATTTCTGACGCCCGGACCGGCAGTTCAGGTCCTGGAAGCCCGGTGCTACCGGGCCTGGAGGACGTTGCTTTCCAGACAGAAGGGAGGTTGCGAGAGAAAAACACAGGCTTGCCCCGGATCGCGGGATCCGGGCACGGTCGAAACCATCCGAATTTCTTGCCTGTGCCAGAGCTGCGCGGCGCGTGCCTGATGCCAAGGCAGCCTGTTTTGCTATGCTGACCTTGGTCCCGGAATGCGCCCTCGCAACTTAGTGTTTATCACGATGCTGGCCCTCTGTCACCTGCAACTTCGGGGGCAGGCGTTGACCAATGCGGCACCCCCGGTGGCCGAAGACGTTGATCGAGTGAGCGCACCTGCCGCAGATAGCCCCGGCCAAAGCGCTGCTGGCGCCGGACTTTCCCCCTCACTGCCGGACGACCCCGGCCAGGAGATTCTGCCTGTGGCCCAGCCGGAGGCGGCGCCTGCAAGCGGCGTACCGGTTGAATGGGATGCCAGGAACCAGAGCCGCGTGGGCGACACATGGACCCTTACCGGCGATGTGGTGGTCCACTATCGCGATTACATTCTGCGCGCCGACAAGGTCGTCTACCACCAGTCCACCACGGAGCTGGAGGCGGAAGGCAATCTGCAGGTTGCCGGCGGGCCCAACGATGTGCTCATCTACGCCGACCGCGGCGACATGCGCCTGAATCTGCATACCGCGCGCTATTTCAACGTGCAAGGCTCGCAGGGCGTCCGCACCCTCGGCCGCACTACAGTCTTTACCACGACGAACCCGTTCTTCTTTACTGCCAGGGTTGTGCTGGAGACCGGCGAGGGCCGCTACAAGATCATCGACGGCACGATGACCAACTGCCGCTTGCCCAAGCCGGACTGGCAGATCATCTCCCGTTCTATCAAGCTGGAGGACGGCAAGGCTTCCACGACAAATGCGTTGTTCAAATTTCTCGGCGTGCCGCTGTTTTACCTGCCTTACCTGCGCCATCCGGTGGACGATACCGGCCGCGAGAGCGGATTCCTGATTCCGGTAGTCAGCACGGGCTCGTCGATCAGGGGCTATACCTTTGGCGAGCAGGTCTACTGGGCGATCAACCGCAGCATGGACATGATCGCCGGCATGGAGTACTTCAGCAAGCGCGGCTGGGCACCCAACGGCGACTTCCGTTACAAAGGCCGGGGGCTCGATCACCTGACCGTGCGCTGGAATGCCCTGCTGGACCGCGGAATTGAGTTGCCCAGCGCCACAGATCCGAACACCATGGTGCTTACTAATCAGGGCGGTGTGGACATCAATGCTCTGGGCCGCAAGGATCTCGGTTCAGAGACGCGCCTGGCCGGCAACGTCGAATACCTCTCCAGCTACGTCTACCGGCTGGTCTTCAACGACAACTACTGGCAGGCGGTCAGTTCTGAAGTGAAGAGCGACGTCTCGGTTACCCGCGCACACAAGGGATTTATTCCCTCCGCCTCGATGGACCGATTCCAGACCTTTGCCGGCACCTCGGGCACCACTGTCGCTGATACGGACTCCATCAACGCCAACCAAGCCAGGATTCTCCACCTGCCCAGCCTGCGCTTCGACGTGCTTGACCGGCCGTTGGGCTCCTCAACGCTCTACTGGGGGATGGGATCGTCGCTCGGCTATCTGACCCGCTCCGAGCCCGGCGTGCCAATCTCACCCGGAGGCCCAATCGGAACCAGTTTCCATGCACGTAATGTGGGCCGCTACGATTTCTATCCGCATCTAACCCTGCCGCTCTCGGCCGGCGGCTGGAGCGTGCTCTCCGAGGCCGTGCTGCGTGATACCGCCTATACCATCAGCCAGACCCCCGACCTGCTCGGCGCCAACGGCGGCGTTCCCACCATCAGTCACGACCCTCTCAACCGGACCGATTTTGAAGCCTCGGTGGACCTGCGGCCGCCGGCCCTGGAGCGGGACTATGCGCTCACCCGCTGGAGGCGCGAACTGCGCCACGTCATCGAACCCGAGATCACCTACCGCTATGTGGCCGGAATCGGCACACAGGCGCAGAACGTGCTCCTGATTGACACCACGGATATCGCCACCAACACCAACGAAGTGGGCTTTTCGCTTACCCAGCGCTTTTATCTGCGCCCCAGCGAACAGCAGCCCTGCACAGACGAGCAGACCGCGGCCCCGGGCGGTTGCCCGGACAAGCAAGACAAGCCGCGCGAGTGGGCCAGTTGGCAGATTGCGCAGAAGTTCTTCATCGACCCCAACTTCGGCGGGGCGCTGATTCCCAACCGCCGCAACGTCTTCGACGCCACCCTGGAGATGAGCGGGATCGCCTTCCTCACCTCGCCGCGCAACCTCGCTCCCATCACCTCTCGTCTACGCTTCGAGGCCATTGACAACCTGCGCGTCCAGTGGGATCTGGACTACGACCCCAAGGCCGGGTTATTAGGCGCGGACAACCTCTATGCCGGCTACAGTTGGGGCCGCACTACGGTCGGCGTGGGCCATTCCATGCTCAATGCCGTCGAGGAGAACGGCAGCGCCGCCTCCACCATCAAGAGCCAGCAGATACAGCCCTTCCTCTCCATTGGCAAACCCAGCGGCAGGGGCTTGAACCTGGCCGCCAACGGCGGCTACGACTTTACCCATGGCGATCTGCAATACGCCGGGGTGCAGGCCGTCTATAACTGGAACTGCTGCGGCCTTTCCTTCGGTTACCGGCGCTTCGATCTCGGTACGATCCGCGAGGAGACCCAGTACCTCTACAGCTTTACACTGGCCAACTTCGGTTCGGTGGGCGACATTCGCCGCTCCAACTCGGCCTTCCGCGACCCCAGCCTGCCACCGGCGTACTAAGCGGCCCCGCAAGCTGCTTCCGGCCCCGCTGGGGTATCCTTTTCTGAGAGGATCTCATTTTGCCACGCATTCACTTTCTGGCTGGCCTGCTCGCCCTGGGCATGGCCGTGGGCTGCAAAGCCCAACCTTCCACGCATGGAACGCCGGACCTGACACAGAACCGCCGCATCGAGGTCATGGTCCGCTCCCAGTTCAACTTGCCGCCGGATATCGCCGTGAGTCTCGGCGCGCGCAAACCCAGCCAGATTTCCGGCTATGACGCGCTGCCTGTCACGCTCTCGCACGGCGCCAAGTCCCAGGTGATCGAATTCCTGATCTCGACCGACGGCAAGACGCTGGCCCGCCTGGAGAAGTTCGACCTGGCCAACGATCCGCTTTTTTCCATCGACGTGGCCGGCCGCCCCATCCGCGGTAATCCCGCGGCCAAGGCCACGGTCATCAGCTTCGACGATCTCGAGTGCCCTTACTGCTCCCGCATGCACCAGACGCTCTTTCCGGCCGCCATGGAGCGCTACAAAGACACGGTGCGCTTCATCTACAAGGACGACCCGCTGGTTGAAATCCACCCCTGGGCCATGCACGGCGCGGTGGACGCGAACTGCCTGGCGGTGCAGAGCGGCGTGGTGTACTGGGCTTACGTGGATTACATCCACTCCCACGGCGAGGAGATCAGCGGCGAAGACCGGAACCCTGCCAATAGCTTTGCCGCACTGGATCGCATCGCCCGCCAGCATGCCGCGTTGGGCAAACTCGACGCCGCCCGCCTGGACGCCTGCATCGCCAAACAGGATGAGACCCAGGTGCGCGCCTCCATGAAGGAAGCGGAGTCGCTGGGGGTAGAAGGAACTCCCGCGCTCTTTGTGGAGGGTGAACGCATCGGCGGCCTCCTTCCCGATAATCAGTTGTGGATGGTGATTGACCGCGCCCTGCGCGCCGCCGGAGTGGAACCGCCGGCCGCGCCGGCGCCGTCCCAACCTGCGGGGACAGACAAGTAATCAGCCGTTCCTCGCGCCTTCGCTCCTGCCGCTCAAAGGACGGCCGAAGCGACAACTGGCGGTCGCGTCTGTGAAATTGCGTATCGCCACACCGGCTTCGGGGTTTATTCTTGATTGCCGGGGGCCTTTGCGTCCCCCCCAGGAGATACCAGGTTGCAAATCAAAGCTTTTTGCCGCACGCCTTTCCGTTTGACAGTCCTCATTCTTTGTGGGGTGACCTTGGTTGCCGTCGTGAACGGGTGTCACCGCTCGCCCTCTCCGGACGTGATGGCGACCGTGAATGGCAAGGAGATCCTGCGTTCGGAGATGGAGAAGTATTACCAGGCAAAGGTGGCCGACAGCCCGCAGAAGCCCTCCGCTGAACAGGCCGACATGCTGCGGCTCAACATCCTCAGTGGGATGATCGAAGATGAGATCATCCAGCAGCGCGCCGCCAAGCTCAACCTGGCCGCCAGCGACGAGGACGTGAACGCCAAGCTGACCGAGATGAAGGCGCCTTACACGCAGGAAGAGTGGGACAAGCAGTTGCAGGCGCGCGGCATCACCGTGGACGATCTGCGGCGCGACTGGCGCCGCTCGCTCACCAAGACCAAGCTGCTCAACAAGGAGATCGAGTCCAAGATCAACATCACCGACGCCGAGATCAGCGGATACTACACGGTGCACAAGTCGGACTTCAACCTGATTGAGCTGCGCTACGGCCTGGCGCAGATCGTCGTCGCCATCGGACCCTCCCAGCAGAACGGCAATCAGCCCGGCAAGCCCGTCAGCGACGCCGACGCCCGCAAGAAGATTCAGGATCTGCACAAGCAACTGGAAGGCGGCAACGACTTCGGCGCCCTGGCCATGAACTTTTCCGAGAATCCGAACACAGCCGCAAATAGCGGCAACATGGGCTTCTTCTTCGAGTCGCAACTGCGCGGCGATCCGGAGATCTACAGCGCCATCAGCAAGCTCAAGCCCGGAGAGATCACCGATGTTCTTCCCGTCTACAACGGAGCCGGCCCCGGCCGCCGGACCATCGGCTACGCCATCTACAAGCTGATCTCCAAGGATGCGGCCGGGCAGCGCGAGTTGAACGACCCGCACGTGCAGCAGGTAATCCGCCAGGGCCTGCGCGAGAACCACGCGCAACTACTCAGGAGCGCCTACTTCGAGACGCTCCACAACGATGCCAAGGTTCACAATTACTTTGCCGACCAGATCCTCAAACAGGGTGCGAAATAAGGCACGCCGCCTGATGGGCTTTTATAGTCCGCAGGAGACCTCGTTGCCTTGAAAGCGCACGGCTTCAGCCGCGCCCCCGGCACACCCCAGCGGAATCTGCGCTGGGAGCGCGACAGACGCAAAACGGCCTCCGCGATGAGCGGAGGCCGTTTCTGTGTGCGCGCAAAATCCTGATGTCTACTTCAATTCCCCGTTGTCGCCCATGGTGATGCCACCTGGGCCTGCGTTCTTCTTCGCTTCGTTGGCCTTGCGAGTGCCCATCGCCTTGGTGCGCCAGTCCTCGGCCTTGGCCAGGTCGTCCCTGCGGGCCGCCTCGTTGCCCCAATCCACATCGGCCTTGCGCCGGTAGATCAGGTTCAGGTAGGCCATGGCATCGTCGTAGTTGGGCCGGATCGCCACCGCCTGGTTAAGATACTGCAAGGCTTCCTCGACCAGCGGGGCATTCTGTTCCTTGAGCGGCTCCATGACCTTCTTGGGCGCCTTGGCGTTCCCCTCGCCGTCGTCGTTCATGCCTGCCGGCGCCAGCGCATTCAGGGTATTCTGGTGCGCCTCCATCCAGTCGATTACGCCAACCGTGTAGGCTGCTTCGGGATCCTTCGGATCCTCCTGAAGCACTTTTTTCTGCCACGCCTTGGCATCCTCCAGCCTCTTGACGCTGAATTCAATGCCCGCAATCTGCTTCATGCTGTTCACATCGTGCGGGTCCTTGGTCAGAATCTCCTGGAAGATGTCGATGGCCTGCTGCGCGGTCTTCAGATTTTCCGGCGTGTCCAGTCCGGCCACCACGTTCTGGGCCAGCGCGGTGGCCAGGTAGCTCTTCGCCATGGGCAGACTCGGGTCAAGCTGTGTGGCTTTCTGGAAGTGCCCGATCGCCTCTTCATAGTGAGTGCCCTTGTATGCTTCCACTCCCTTGTTCAACTGGTCACGGGCGGCGAGGCGGTTGCACCCGCTTATGGAAAGCACCATGCCGGCCAAAGCTACCGCCAGCACCGTTATACGTGCAGGTCCATTCATGTTCGTATCCTTCTCCTTCAGGCGAGTGCTCTTGGGCCGCACGCCTGGAATCTCAAGTGCAGCTGGCCGCGGGCGGGAGGTACCGAAACCAGGATGGAAGAATTGTACTCCTCTTTCCCGCCGGATGAACCGCCTCCTGACGGGGCTGGCAGCCCTGGAGTTTGCCGGGGTCCCAAACTTCCCCGGCCGCCCAGTTGGCCAGCCTGAACTCTGTGTATCCCAAGCCGCCGCACCCGCAAACTGGCCAGCCCTGAGGCCGGCACAGACCGCTTGCGGCATCCCTTTTCAGGGACGCGGCCGCAAGGCTGCCTGCTACTGGCCCGCGATTATCTTGGGCGTCATCAACCCGATGTGATCCACGTTCGCGGCGCGGCCAATATCGATGACCTCGGCCACATAGCGAAAATCGATTTCATCGTCACCCTTGACGAACATGACACGCTCGGCGCGATTGGCGTAGATCTCGGTCAGCCTCGGCAACAACTCCGCCTTGGTCACGTCGGTCTCGTTGATCTTGTACGACGGGGCCGCGCCAGCACGGCGCAGAATCTGGACCACGATAGTGCGGTCGTTTTTCTCCTGCTGCTGCTGCGGGTTCTTGGGCGG
>JBAVYF010000266.1:0-9039 GCA_049698655.1 Occallatibacter sp.
TCATCCTGCTCTCCGACCACGGCCACTCGGGCGGACATGAAATCGTCAACCGGCGCTACGACGTGAAGCGCGAGGTCTTCCACGCTCAGCTTCAGATGAACGTGATTGACGCCTGGTACCAGGCGGAAGCCTATCGGTTCGACTTCCCGGGAGCGCCCAAAAATCGGCTGCGCGCGGTCTCCGACACCGATGGCGAAGTTGGCATTTTCCTGCCGCTCGAGAATGTGGACTCGAACGACCTCTCGATCCACAACAACTACGAACAATTGTCCCATTATGGTCTGGCGGATGGGAAACAGGTCAACGCGGTCGAGCTCTTCGCCGAGTACAGTTCCACCGGCCGCTGGCCGCTGAAGGACGTCACTAAACGGCCGGTGGATTTCGCCGTGGCGATGGTGGATGCAGAGACCGTGCTGGTCTACAAGACCATGGACCGCCAGGCGCTGATCCGCTCGCGCCTCAATGCCGACGGCCTCTTCGAGTTCAAGTATGAGCCGGTGCGCCGCTACGTTCCCCGCCGGCCGCCGGAGCCCATCTCCAGCGGCGATCCCCTGGGCTATCTGGATAGCGAGGCCTTTCGCAAGGAAGTCAAGGACGTGCCGCGCTGGCTGGCGACCTATCACACCGGCACCGACTGGCTTCAGGCCACCTGCAAGACCGATTATCCCGGGTGCGTCAACACGCTGAGCCTTTACTTCCGTTGGGACCGCGCGGTCACCCCGGACGCGCCCGTGCCCGCGCAACCGGACATCCTGATGTTCGCGAGCAGAGGATGGGTCTTCGAGCCGAAGATCAACCTGGCCAACCGCGCCGAGCATACCATCGGCAGCCGGCACGGCATGGCCTTCCGCGAAGCCACCAACAACTCCCTGTTCATCTGCGGACCGGGGATCCGCAAAGGCGTGATTGTTGATACCCCGCACCGGATGGTGGACATCATGCCCACGGTCCTTCAGATGATGGGCAGGGAGTCGGACAGCATCGGCATGGATGGCCGACCCATCCGCGAGATCTGGGAGGGGTTCCAATAAGCTGCGAGAAGCCGTCAATCGCGTCCGGAATCGCGATCACGGCGCTGCTTCTGCTGGGCGGCGCGGGCTGCGCATTCAAAGTGGTGCAGCCGCCACCGCTCGTCGTCGGTTCGGCGTACGGCGGCGCAGTGCACGTCGTGAAATACCCCCCGTATGTCCTCGTCCATGATTCCGAATCCTTGTGGGACGCGCATCAGATCAAAGACAATCTCATCGGGATCTTCCAACTGGATGTCGTGCACTCGCTCGACCTGATGATTGACGGTGTGTCGCCGCGGCCGCATCGTCGTCCTCTGGAAAACGGAGTCGAGTGGATCAAGAACCGCTACGCGCAATTGCCCGACTGCGCGCCCGTGCGCATCGTGGGAGGATTGTTTCGCGCACTGGAAATCGAAAAACTTACAGTGCTGGGCGGCGCCGTGCCGATCGCTGTTGACCCAGATACTGCCATCTCGTATTTTTCATTCGTGCGAGTGGTATATTTGACCGATTGGGTGCATCAAACCCTGGGCGAGATGAACGCCGCGGCCGGCCATCTTGTGCCCTGGAAGGGTCCGTTCATTCCTCTCGCTGCGACAGCTCCGCTCAGCCGCAGCGTGTACTGGGCGCAGAACGGCGCGATCACGCTCTACATCAAGGTCATCCACAAAGTGGATGCCGGCCTCGATACCGTCATTGACTTCGGCGAGAGAGCCTGGGGCCGCGTGATTTGGATCTGTGTGCGGCCGCTGCCGGAGTAGGATTGAGTCGTTTCTCATCCCTGGCGCTGCGCCTTCCGCTGCACCGCGAATCCGCCGACCGGGATCAGCCTGGTGCAGAAAAAGACCACGCTGATCGGTCTGGCGTAGAGTGTTTTGCTTGACTTGTTTGGTCAGACTGTTGGAATCAGTTTAGCGGTGCGTGGGGTCTCAAGGGGCGAAAAAGGGCGTGGCTGAAACGGGTTGTAGGACATTGAATGGCTGCTGCTCGAGCCCGACGGCGGCGCAGCGCAGCAAACTGGCGGCCGAGAGCGCAAGACAAGAAGCGAACCCTACGCCGAATACGAGTATGGCCCCGCTATAGGCGGTCCCTTTTGCTCTGCGTTTGCCACATGCGGGGTCTCTCGGCGCAGGAAAAGGCGCACCGGGACCGTTCGGTCCTTACACGAAAACCTTCTCTAACGTCACATGCACAATCTCGGCCGGGGCATGCGTCCTGAGAGGAAACCAACTGCCCACGCCATTCGACACGACCAGCGAGGAGCCATTCCTGCCGTAGAAGCCCGACCAGTAACGAAAAAGGACAGGCCCTGCGCCGATTTGGTCCGTGAGCATAAGCTGGCCTCCGTGGGTGTGACCCGAAAGCGTCAGTGGCAGCCCGGCGGCGATGGCCGCATCGAAGGCGTGCGGGTGATGGGCCAGCAGGATTGGGAACTCATCCTGCCGGCGGAACTGTGAGAGCATGCGCTGCATGCCGGCGCAAAGGTCCATATCGCCGCTATACCAGTCCAGACCCAGGAGCTGGATGTCGGTCCCATGCACGCGCAGGCTCCTCGCCTCGTCTACCAGCAGCGGGATTCCGGCGGCCTTGACTTCGCTCACAAAGTGAGGCCGCATTATGTCATGGTTGCCCACGCACATCGTCAGCCCGCCGGGCACACCAGGACGCATCTTCTTCAGCGCGGCCGTCAAAGCCGGCAGGTCTCCGACCCCGGAGTCAATCAAGTCACCGGTGAAGACGATCAGGTCAGCGCCCAGCGCATTGGTCCTGGAGATGATCTCGGAGAGATCGTCCATCTGGAGGAACCGGCTGATATGGGTGTCGGTCACATGGGCGATGGTCATGCCGTCCAGCGCGTCCGGCAAATTGGCCACGGGCACCCTGATCCGACGGATGCGGAACTGGCCCAGTTGCCACAGCGAGGCGCCTGTGGCGCCACCCAGGGCCAGCGGCGGCAGCATGGCAGCGGCTGCGCCCAGCAACTGCCGGCGAGTCAACTTGACTTGCGGTCGCTGCGCGGGAACAGCCATCGGCCGCTCGCCCGTATCTGAACGACCCACGCCCCTGATGCCTGCCCGGCGAATGGCCCGCCCAAGCAGTTCCACAACCATCAGCACGATCATGAACGGAAGCACGATCATCAGGTGCCACAGGGCTTGCACCATCCGCAACGGAATCGGCATGAAGCCGCCTGGACCGTAGCACGCTTTCGGCCAGCCGATCGGCATGACCATGCTTGCGATGATCACGGCCATCAAAAGCCCCAGCAACCCGCGCCACCACCGGGCTGCCGGCAGCGGTCGCAGCCGCCGATCCGCCCAGCGCCACCAAAGAACATCCAGAAGAATCAGAAGGATCAAGATCAGGCGAAAAGCAGGCAGCAGTTCCATCCTTGGAGAGAACAGAGATGACATGTTTACTCCGCTCGCTGTGCTTCGATCCGGACTCTGGTGGATTCCCCCAAACCAACCGGAAACCGTTTTTCACGGCGACCGCGTGGAGTTCGTGTCCCCCAACGCAAACGTCCACTTCGTTTTATACCCCAGGATCGCTGGTAGAACTTCCGCGAAGCGCTTTTCGAGCAACTTCTTCAAGCACTTCATCTATTCTTGCAACAAAGTTACTCCAATCGTATTTCGAAACATGCAGCCGCGCTTGTTCGCCCATCGTTCGCACAAGTCGCTCGTCCTCTGCCAGCGATGCCATGGCCGCAGCGAATGCCGCAGGCTCAGGAGGCACTAAGTATCCAGTTTTGCCGTGAACCTGGCTTTCCAAAGGTCCACCTTGATTGACGGCTATAACGGGCTTTCCATACGCATTCGCTTCGAGGGGGACAATACCCCAGTCTTCGTTAAGAGTCGTGTTAAGAACCGCATAACAGGACCGATACAGAGATCGTATCTTCTCAGCAGAGGGGTTGGGGACGAAAGAAATCCCCTGGCATGATGCTGCCAGGTTCTGTAGCTCGCTGTAGTACTTACGACTGCCCTCGTCTACTTGGCCGGCCACAACCAACGTGAACTCGGAACCGCCGGAACACATTCGGCGAAATGCTCTAAACCCCTCGATCGCAAGTTCGACGTTTTTCCACCACTTAAGGCGAGCGAGCAGGAGAAAATACTTCTCATATGTCCACGTTGGAGTTAATAGAGTACAGTCCACACCGGGATTGAGGACTTCGACGTTCTCTGCGGGGGCCAATCGGGCTCGCGCAATCCGCTCGCGAACGCTCTCGCTGTTCGCCAGTACACGGGAATACTTACGCCACGCCAGTCTGTCCATAAATTGGAAAACCGTTCCACATAACCATAACAACGGGGCCTTGCCCGGATTCCTCCTAAGATATTGCCGCCGGGCCCAAGGGTCATTGATCACCTTGAGGGGCGTATGGCAATAGCACACGACCGGCTTGCTATGATTGCGAAAAGTTACAAAGTCGCCCGCTCCCTCGCTGTGGACGAGGAGCACGTCATGTTGGTGCATCGGAATTCTCTGCCTGAATATTTTCAGGGCAGCTTCGCCCACGTGAAGGTAGCCCCGGTTAACCGAAACCCTGTCCAGTTCCACGACTTTGAGTTTCGAAAACTCTTGGTAGGTGGCTTCAGGTGACAAATGGTTCGTATATATTGTCCACCTATGCCTGCTCCGCATGGCCACTTCAACTATTGTCCGTTCTACCCCGCTTGATAAATAAATCCAAGGATAGTAACACGCAATATTTAAGGGACTCATCGTCCGGTCTTCTTCCACAAGTCGAGTATTTAGGCCACCTTATGTACTCTCCGTCGTTGATTTGAATCGCGCCGGTCATCTCACGGCTACGGATTTAGCTTGCACGTCGGCGATGACATCTTTCAGGATCTGGTCGAGCCCACGTCTCGGGCGATAGCCGATGGCTTTCTGGATTTTCGCCAGGTCCGGCACGCGACGCCGCATGTCCTCGAACCCTTCGACGTACGCCTTCTCGTACGGGATCAGTTCGATCTTCGAGCGCCCGCCGGTGGCGGCTTTCACGCGCTCCGCCAGATCGAGCATGCTGACTTCCTCGGTGCTGCCGATGTTGTAGATCTGCCCCCGCGCGGCTGGGAGCTGCACGAGCTTTGGCAACGTCTCGACCACGTCCAGGACGTGCGCGAAGCAGCGCGTCTGCTTCCCGTCGCCATATACGGTGATCGGCTCGCCGGCCAGACCCTGCTGCACGAATCGCGGGACGACCATGCCGTATTGCCCGGTCTGCCGCGGGCCGACGGTGTTGAACAGGCGCGCGATTACCACGGGCAGCCGATACTCGTACCAGTGCGCCAGCGCCAGGAACTCATCGAGCGCCTTCGCGCACGCGTAGCTCCAGCGCCGCCGCGTGGTCGCTCCCATGATGCGGTCGTCCTCCTCGTTGAAGGGCAATTTCTCGCTCTTACCGTAGACTTCCGAGGTCGAGGTTATGAGCACGGGCTTGCGGTATCGCGCGCAGGTGCGCAGGACCGTGTCTGTACCTGTGACGATCGTCTCGATTGTGCGGACCGGCTGGTCAATGATGAGCCGGACCCCGACGGCGGAGGCCAAGTGCATGACGGTGTCGCACTGGCGCACGCATTCGGTCACGAGGTCGGCGTCGTTGACGCTACCGAGGATGAAGCTGAAGCGCTCGCGGCCGTCGAGCCCGACGACGTTCTCGAAGCGCCCGGTGCTCAGGTCGTCGAGCACGAGCACGTTGTGGCCCCCCGCGAGGAGCTGCTCACACAGGTGCGAGCCGATGAATCCCGCGCCGCCCGTGATCAGGTACCGCATCAAATCCTCCTTCCAAAAGAGATTGTCGCGCAAAAGCACGAAGACCCGGAGAAAAGCTGCTCAGTATCATGTGCGGCCCACCGCGCGCTCGCAACCGGGAGGCTGGCGGGCGAACGCACAAAAGAGGCCCGTTACCCTCCAATATCGAATAGGGCCTCCTCGCACGAACGGTTCGTGCTGTGCGCACACTGTTGTATCCGTTTTAGACGCACGCCTCGGGTAGTTCGCCGAATAGTATCAGTTCTCATTACCGGAACCGGGTTCCTAAATTCTTCAGTCAGTCGTTGTCCGAGCGCCGTAGTGTCCTTCCACTTTTGTATTTATTTTTCTGGCTTTACGGTAGGCATCCAATAATCGCGTGTAATACACATCCTCGCTGTACTCTCGAATTGCCTTCTCTCTGCCTGCCATGCCCATTTGCCGACACAGGTCTGGGTTGTCCCAGAGAAGTTTCATTTTCTCTGCCAAGTCCTCGGCATTGCCTGGCTCAAAGAGCAGGCCTGTCACTCCATCATCAATCTGTTCCGGTATCCCACCAATTCTGGAGCCAATCACAGGCAGACCGTGCGTCATGGCCTCTATTACGACCAAAGCACATGTCTCAAAGCAGATACTCGGGACGACCACGAATCGCGCGTTGCGATAGAATTCAACCAGTTGCTGTCCGTGCATTTGCCCCAAGAAGCGTGCGTTTGGCGGAGCCGACTTCACAAGTTCCGGCATGGCCGAAGGGTTCCCTGCCAGGCGTACGGGGTAGCCAACCTGCCGGGCACTCTGCAGCAGCGTGCCGATACCCTTTTCCGGGCTGAAGCGTCCTGCGAACGCAACATACTGGCCATCAGAGGGGGCTGCTGCAGAATCAGGAATCCGTGTCATATTGGGGATAACCAGCGTGCGGTCTTCCGGAAAGCCGGCGTCGAGGAAGTGGCGTCTGACACATTCACTCGGTGTCACAAAGAGCGTCACATTATCCCGATAAAACCGCAACTTACGAGCCACAGCTATTCGCAAGGCATAACCTATGCTCTCAAGCATGTTATCCCTGCAATTCTTCAGAACGCACCAGTACTCCCGCCCTCCGCAGCACCGTTCGCATACCGTGCCCCGGCACAAATGAATCCCAACGGGGCAGATTAATCGGAAGTTCATGCAGTGCATCACAACTGGCACCCCGCTCTCCCTGCAAGCAACCACAACCGAGGGAGATAAAAGCGGATAGGGATTATACAAGTCAGCGATGTCTGGGCGCTCGGATGCAATCAGCGCGGTCGCAGCTTTCTTTGCCCGCCTGGAATATATCCCTTGAAAGAACGCAGTCGTTTTCGCCCGAAGTCCGATGAGAGTTCGGCTGTCACGTTCAAGAGTGTGAACCTCATGACCGCGCTCTCTAAGGAGGCGGACGGTTGTCGCGTACATCCCGTCCTCACCTCCTCTGACGCTGTAATAGTTATGTATTTGAAGGACTCTCATTCTCTCACTTTCTTTCAGCGGTGAGTGACGCAAGGAACTCTGCACTGGTACGAGCTATCGAGGGCCAAGAAAAGGCCTTTGCTGCAGGTGCGTCAGAGCTGATCCTGTTTTCGCCATAACATAGATCAATTCCAAAGACACCCTCCATCCTGACGAATTGTCTCTCTATACCGTCACCTGGCGAAGCTTACTTCGGGGACTTAACTAATGGATGACACAAACGGTCCCTTGGAAACGATGCCCGTTCCCTTCGGAACTCTAATGCAGCGAAGAATCCCTTCTGCGGGAATAGCCCGGGCCCAACTAGAAACAACGTCTCCCGCGCATAAGCAACGGCGCGCCAGATCAGGCATCTTCGCCCCAACGTCTCCGCCTGGTCACGGAGCAGGCATGCCCAAACCAGGAGCGGAGCGTGGACCAGCAGTGCTTGCCCTATCCTGGCAATACACGTGAGCACCGTTTTCCATCGACCCGAGTGCTTGTTATCGATGCAGGCAAAGATTACGCCCAGGCGGAAAGACAGCCACCGGAAATATTCCACGCTGAGGCGCGTGGGCGGGATAAGGTGGTGCGCCACAGCCTTTGGCGCCGACCACGCCTTGAAACCACGCGCCCACGCCCTCCGAGAAAGATCATGGTCCTCCCCTCCGCGAGCCATTGTAGTGTCAAACGACCCAACTGAATCAAGGACGGAACGTCTGATGAGCATATTGCCCGTCCCCGGCACGGCCCTCTGACTGAATATGCGCGACTCCCTATTCCCTGTAACCTCACCAAGGATACGTCGCGTTTCACGATTCAGCGGGAATACCTGTTCATCGGGCAAGGAGAGCACGTTGCTACCCCCGACCAAGTCTGCTCCGGTCCTGCTGGCGACGGCAAAGAGTTGATTCAGCCAATCCGGCTCAGCCAACTGATCATCATCAAACCATGCTATCCACTCGCCACGAGATTCACTGACGCCGCGGCTCCTGGCGCGGGCGATCCCGCAACCCTCTCCAAGGACATACTTTACGGGGACGCGGGACCGGCTCGCAATGTCACCGACGACGGCGGTTGTGCCATCTGTTGAAGCGTCGTCAATGACGACAATTTCGTAGGAGAACTGCCCATCAGTTTCCTGGCAGATAAGGCTCTCCAGGGCTCCGCGCAGCATGTCCGCCCTGTTGTAGGTACAAACGACAATGTTGATCATAGGTTGCATGCCCTATCCCTTCCTCAAAGGATCCGGCGATTGCAAACCCGGTGGAACAGCGAATCCCAATTGTGCTACGATAACCATGATCACGAATGAGAACATGCCTGCCGTAACTACTGTTGATTCCAGAACCCCATGCAACAGGGTGAAGGCCAATATCGCAACAAAGCAAGCATCGAAGGGACTTAGAGACACTTTATAGGTTTCAAGAGCACGTTTAATGCCGACGACCATAATTAGCATGAAGGATATCAGCCCAACCACGCCTGTGCCAAGGATGAGCTCAAGATAAGCAGAGTGACCAGCACCAACACCCCATCCCTGCCTTGCCGAGATTTCGGCTAGGCGCGAAGGGGTAAAGAAACTGCCGTATCCGTAACCTTGAAGAGGTTGTCTTGCGGCAGAAACCAGACACTCCTTCCATACAGGGAGGCGGCCGTTAAAGCTGGAATCCTGGGAGTCTGTTCTTCCAAGCAGGACGCCTTGCTGCAGGGCCGGAAAGAGGTCCTCCCCAACAACCAGCAGGAGAAGACACGCGCCAATGCCGATGCCGAGAAGCCATGCCACCTTACTGGA
>JBAVYF010000267.1:0-1672 GCA_049698655.1 Occallatibacter sp.
TCGATGGACGCCGCAGCGCTTCAGGGTGCGGCGCGTAGGCTGAAACGCCTGCATCCTCTTCCGGCTCAGGCGCCGGCCTCGAGACGCCATGGGTGATTGCCGGCGGAAGGTCGTCCCGGATCGGCCCTTTCACGGGCGCGGCGGAACGCTCACGCGGGAACGAGGCATCGAACCGGGAACCGAAATCTTCCTTGCCATCCCACTTCCCAAAGCGGGAATCGAACGACGAAGCAGGAGCTTCCCAATCACCCCAATTGTCATGCGGAATAACAGAGCCGAGGCCAAAACCAGCAATAACAGGCGAACCGTCCACATCTCCACCGTCGTCATAGCCATGGACGCCGCCTCCGCCTGCATAGAGCCCAGAAGGATTGCTTGGATCGCCGGCCAGGCCTAGGCTGGACGAATCAGAGCTGTAATTGTCTAGGCCTGGAGCTGCCAGGCTGGTGGGGTCGCCAGGAGAGTTCATCTTGCCCCAAAGGCTCTTGGCGCCCTTGGCGGCTGCATTGAGCCCGCTCTGGTCGGTCTTGCCTTGATCCGGCGCCTTCGGCGCATCGGGCGCGCCATGGCCATGGACCAGACCGGGAATGCTGCCGGGGATCCAGCCCTCAACGCCAGACCACGGCATCACAGAGCCACCGCTGGCGCGCTTCACCGCGTCGTCGGTGGCCTCTTTATAATCCACCGTCCGGTAGCCCTGCGAGCTGCCGACAGCCTCGGGGTGGTCTTTTTCAACCTCCTGGGCCAGCAGCCCGATGTGGGTCTGGGGATCGCCTTTGTAGCGGAACCGATAGATCGTTTGGCCGTCATTCAGCTTTCCGATCTTCTCGATGTCTTCTTTCAGCCGTTTGTCCGAGAATGCGCCCAGCGCGGCGACGCCAACGCCAGCCACCTGCGACCAGGGATTGGGCGTCGGCCCTTGCGTCGAAGAGGTTCCGCCCATCAGCGAGCCCATCGATCCCGCCACCTGCGCCAAGTAGGCTGCGGTCTGGAAGTCATAGCCCTGCTGCCGGAAGTAGTCCTGCATCTTCGCGGTATCAGCAGCCTGCTGAGTGGTCTGCTCCAGCGTCCCAGCGCCGACCTGGGCATTGGCCCCAGTCAATGCAGCATTCTGGCCCGCGACGCCAATGCTGGCCATCGAGTTTCCGGCTGTCCCCAGCCGCGCCTTCTCATTCTCAGCCGCGCTCAGCGCGCTCTGGTAGCCTTGGCTGCGGAGATTGGCGATGATCGGCGCCTGAGTCCTGCTTTGTGACTCCTGGGTAAGCGCTTGCGCCACCCCAGCGCGATCTCCGCCCAACGCTCCGGCGGACGCGGCATTGCCCAGAACCGTCGAATTGGCCCGCTGATTCTGGACGTCAAAGTCGGCCTGGGTCGCATTGATGACGGAATTGGTGTAGGGATCCTGGTAGCGCGCGATGTCTTCGGCTGAGATCGGCGCGCCAGAGGCGGTGACCATCTGGCCGGCCGCATTGATGTAAGGCTGGGCAGCGCCGGCATTCGCGTTGATCCCCGCGATGCCGGTTTGCTGCTGCGCATTGATCGGAGCAGTTTCTTCTCCGGTGTACGCCTGATAGGGCTTGTCGGCAGCGGCCGTGGCGCGGGCCAGCACGCTCTGGTAGGAAGCCATCGCTTGCGGGTTCGGCGTCGTGGTTGACGTCGTGGTGTTGCTGCC
>JBAVYF010000268.1:0-13563 GCA_049698655.1 Occallatibacter sp.
AAAAGGCCCAGCCGCAATGGCTGGGCCTTTTTGTCTGCGGAGTTGATTGCGGCTACGGTGTAACCGACTGCGTGGAGTAGTTGCCGTGGGGAACGCCGGCTACCGCCGTGGGTTTTGACCCGGTGGGGTACGGCGTAGCCTGGGTGGCAGATATCCCGCCCGAAGTCGGGTCCAGACGGAAGCCGGAGACGGAGTTGCCTAGGAAGTTTGCGGTATAGACAAACCGGCCCAGCGCCGGGTCTACCATGACAGCGACCGGCTGGGTGTCTGTTGAGTTATTGCCGGCGCCGCTGGGGCTCACCGCGCCCGTGGGAGTGCCGGTGGCCAAGTCGATGGCGTAGGGCGAGACCGTGGAATCCAGCGCGTTGGTGACGTAGATGAACCTGCCGCGCGGGTCGATGACCACGGCGGAGGGTTCGTTCCCTGTCCTGAAGGGACCGTTGGGCAGGAAGCTCAGGGTGCTGCCGTCCAGAATCGTGTAGCCGATCAGCTCGTTGGAGGCGTAGTCGGTTACATACACGAAGCGGTCGGTCGGATCCGAAGCGATGGCCGTGGGCTTGACGCCGGCTTCGTAGGGGCTATTCAAGGATGCGGTCAGTGCGCCGTTGGAACCGATGATAAACCCAAAGACCCAGCCGGGATTGGCGGTGCTGGGGGTGCAGGTCGGCGTAGGCGTGCAGCCGGGATTGTAGGCCGACTGGTCATAGGCCGTGACGTAAACGGCATTGCCGGTCACGCTTCCTTTATTGACCAGCACGGTGACTCCTGTGGGGACAAGAATATCGCTCGCGTAGGCGCTGGAAACATTGGCTAGATTCAGGGGCTTTGAAGAAGCCGCGGAGCCGATGGCGCCCGAGGAGAGAGCATACTCCGTAAGCGCCGCGGAGCCGGAGGTACAAAGCAACGTGGGATACGTGGCCGTGGACGTGCAGGAGATCACATACAGGTAAGTTCCCGCGCTGTTCACTGCCATGTAAATGGGAGTGGTGCTCAGGCTGATCGTGTCCTTCGATGTCAGAACGCCGTTGAGGCCGATGGCGAAGTGGACGATGGTGCTGTTTCCCGCATTAGCGACGTAAAGATTCGCATAGTCGGAGGTGACGGCCATCGAAACCGGGTTCACTCCTCCCGAGGATACGGCGGGGGCGCCGGTGCGCAATGCGCCGGACTGGGAGTCCACCGCGTAGGTCTGGATCTGTCCGTCACTCGAGGTTCCCGAACCGGCGGAACAAGCCACGAAAACATAATCGATGGTTGTGATCGCACAGGCAGTGAAAACGGTGGCCACTAGAAGGCCGATGGAAGAGACCAGAAAAAGCTGGCTCAATTTGCTGAACTTCATGCGCTTCCTTCGTCGTGGGCTTGTCACGTGCGGGCCCAAAGAAAACTGGTTAGGTTGCCCCGTATGGATTGTAAAAGCCCGGTACGGGGTATTGCTAGAGCGCCCGGCAGCGGGCTGTCGCCCAGAATCACTTCTGCACGCTGCCGTGCGGAACGGCGGCCACGGCCGTCGGCTGGGCGTTGGCCGTGTAAGGAGAGAGTTGCGTGTTGACGAGCGTGCCGTCGGTTGTGCTCATCTCAAAGTCGGAGACGTTGTTGCCGAGAAAGTTGGCGGTGAAAACAAAATGGCTGGTTGATGGGTCGATGCTGATAGCCACCGGCTGAATGCCTGTGGAGTAGGTGCCGATACCGGCGAGCGTGCTGGAACTGCTGATGGAATACGCGCTCACCGTGCCGTCCAGCGTGTTGGCGACGTAGGCATACGGGTATTTTTGATCGACAACAATCGCCGCGGGTTGATTGCCGGCCGGAAATGGGCTTCCGCTGAGGGGGCTCAGGGAACCGGATGTCACCGAGTAGCCAAGAACATGGCCACCGACGTAGTCCGTGACGTAGACGTGGCTGCTGGCGGAATCGCTGGCGATGCCGCAGGGAAGAGTCCCGGCGGCAAAGGGCGAACCGGGTATAGCCGTGAGCGCGCCGCTGGAACCGACCGAGAAGCCGAAAACATAACCAACGGCCCCCGAGTAGGCGCTGGAGCTCAAATCGCAGATGTTGATTGTTGCCGGAACGATCACCGGAACAGCGGCCGAGTCGTAGGCGGTGATGTAAACGTAGGATCCCGATTGCAGAACATTGACGGCGGTCGGCACCATCACGTGGCTGGGGTTGCTGGGCAGGATCAGCGGCCAATAGCTGGCGCCAGTGCTCGGATTTACAATGGGCGTTCCTGGCGCGCCGCTAAGCGTTGCGCTGGAGCCGGTACCGGAGGCGGGCAGGAGGGGAAAAACTCCCACCGACCCCGAACACGGCTCCGCGGTCGAGCAGGTGGGCAGCGGCTGGTAAGTATCCACCACAAACAGGTTCGTTCCACTCACGGCAACGGCGAGCGGGTAGATTCCGGGCGTATTCACAGTGTTCTGTGGATAGAGCTTGCCGTCGTTGCCGATCATGAATTGAACGATGGTGTTGTCGTCCTGATTGACCACGTAAAGATTCGCGTAGTCGGAGGAGACAGCTTCGGCGACCGGGTTGCGCCCGCCCGAGGGAAAGGGCGAGCTGATAATCTGGCGCATCGCGCCGGAGACCGAGTTGATCTCGAAGACATCGATCTCGCCGTAGTTGTTTGCTCCCGCGGCCCTGGAGCTGGCCACGAATACGAAATCCACGGTGGCCGTGGCGCAGGCGGTGATAAGTCCGGCCACCAGAAGGCTGGCTGCGGAGACCAGCAGCAGTTGGCTCGATTTGTTGAACTTCATGCGCATCTTTCGTCAGTAGGCCGGAAGCTCAGGCCAAAAAATCAGTTTGGAATCGAACCCCAGGGCGCCCAGGTAAAACATCGCGCCCGGCATTCGGCTGCGTTCTTAAAGACTGCGGATCAATCGTGTCCTGGAGCGGGGGCCAGCCTCCGCTCCAGGCACTTCCGCATCAACCGGCGGTTTAACTGGTGCGCCCATCCACCAGGCACCAGGTGGGCGGGCCGGTCAGCGTATACTGCGACGGCGCCTTCGTCGACTGGGAGAGCGGAGTGAGGGTGCCGGCGTTTTCGTCAATCGCCTGACCGGTTACGCTTGAGTCGTTGAAGTTAGCCGTATAGAAGAACTGATTTGAGGGGTCCTCGACCAGGCACTGCGGGCCGGCTCCAGTGCCGAAGCCAATGGGGGTGCCTGCCATTTCGGTGGGCTGAAACGGACTGTTCATCACGTAGCCGGCAAGCCCGCTCTGGGCCGTTCCCGTGCCGGTGGTGTTGTTCCCCTGGTTGGCCACGTAGAACCACTTGCCCTTCGACTCTACCACCAGGTAGATGGGGTTGGATTGGTTCGGGTCATCGGGGATGGGACCGCTGGTGGCCGCCAACAGAGCGCCGCCGCTGCCGACGGTGTAAGGCAGGATCTGGCTGGTTGCGCCGGTGGAATTGGGTGCGACGGGCGCTTCGTTGTCGAGCACAAAGACATAACTGCCACCGTTCACGATGGCGGTTCCCTTTGCAATGTTCAGCGGTTGGGCGCTGTTCTGGCTCACCGTCAACTGCCCATTGGAAGCGTTATAGGTGTACGGAAACACAGTTGCCCCGCCGGTGTATGGATAAGAGGTGGAGGCGGTGGTGGAAGTCCCGCTCATCGTGAGGACGACTCCGTTGGACAATACTAAGTCGACGGGATTGGCTGGAACCGGGAAGTAGGGCAGCGCGGCGCCACCGCCGGCCGCGGTGACCTGGGCGTTGACCAGTAGCGTCAGCCGGCCGGTGGTCGCGTTCACCGAGAAGGCGGTAATGTCGCCGCAGGTTGTGGCGCCGGTCAGGGCAGCGGCGCAGTTCGCGTTATTGGTGGCCGCAACCGGAGCGCTGGTCGTCGAGGATGGAGCCGGCGAATCGTGTTCCAGCACGTAAAGGTAGTTCCCCGAGCTGTCGGCGATGATGCGGAACGGGTTGACGCCTTGGGTGTAGAAGGTCTCCTGCGGCGTGAGAATGCCGTTGGCGCCGATCGCGAACTGGGTGATGTTCGCGTTCTGGCAGGGGTCAGCCGTAGTGCAGTCGGCGCCGGAGGCGTTCGCGCCCCGGTTAAGAACATAAAGAAAGCGGCTGCCGGTGAGCAGGACGGCCCGAACCGGATTGGCGCCGCCTGAGGATACCGGTAGTCCGTTGATGGCGGTCAGCTTACCCGTGTTGTGATCGATCTTGAAGCCGCTGATGATGCCGTTTCCCGAGGATCCTGCCGTTACCGTCCCCGTTACATACAAAAAGCCGACCGAATAACTCTGGACGCAAGACGTAACGCTGAGGACAACGCCAGCAGAAAGGGCGCTCATCAGAAGGGCCTTGCCGAATTTCGTGAACTTCATGCGATTCCTTCATCCTGGTCCGGCGTACGCCGCCAAGTTTGCTAGTTCCACAGCATAGCTGGGTTGGGACGGGTCCCTGTTGCATTGTAAAAGCCCAGGGCAGGTTGTGCATAGTTTTGGCTGGGAATGGGGCAAAACAGCGCATTTTTCCCGGCCGCCCCGCCTCGGGAGCGGCGGAATCCCAGCGCTTTTCGCGCTGGCCAACCCTGTTTCATCCCTCCACGGCTGCAACTTGGACGCCTGGACGACGGGAAATGTCAACGTGCATGCGCCGGGAAAGAGCCGCCCTGGCCGGCCAACCCGGCCTTGAGGCCCACCGGCCCCTGGTCCGAAGCCATGGCTTCGACGCGCCACAGCTTCAAACCAGGGATACAGGCTCCGTCCTGGTCTACCAGACCCGGCAGGATGTCGCCGGATACATGGGCTGGCCCTTGGTGCAGCCAAAGGCCTTGCCGAATTGATCGAAGTTCTGCACAGTGCCGTTGACGCGCCAGCGGCCGGGCGAGTGGGGGTCCACCAGCGCCGCCTGGCGGGCCGACTGCTCGGTCTGGTTCTGGCACCATACCTGGGCAAAGCCCAGGAAGTAGCGCTGTTCCTCGGTGTAGCCGTCGATCTTGTCGTTGATGGTCTTGCCCTGCGCCGCCAGCGTGTCCAGCAGGGCCATGTAGGCGATCCGCAGGCCGCCATTGTCGGCCGTGTTCTCGCCCAGGGTGAGCTTGCCGTTCAGCTTCTGCACGGGAACGTCGTCATGCGCCGGGGCGGCGTCAAAGCTGCCGTACTCGGCCACTTCGCAGTCGGTCCGCTCGGTGAAGGCCTTGCGGTCCTCGGGCGTCTGCCACTCGCGCAGGTTGCCCAGCCCGTCATACTGCGAGCCTTCGTCGTCGAAGCCGTGGGTCATCTCGTGGCCAATCACCACGCCGATGCCGCCGAAGTTGACCGCCGGGTCGATAGTGAAGTCGAAGAACGGCGGCTGCAGGATGCCGGCCGGGAAGTTGATGTCGTTGAACGAGGGGTCGTAGTAGGCGTTGACCGTGGGCGGCGTCATGCCCCACTCCTTCTCGTCCACCGGCTTGCCCAGGTGATTGAAGTTCCAATTGTTCGCAAAGACCGCATTGCGTTGCAGGTTGCCGATCAGGTCGTCGCGCTCCACCTTCAGTGCCCGGTAGTCCCGCCACTTCTCCGGGTATCCGATCTTGTTGCGGATCATGCCCAGTTTCTCTTCGGCCGCCTTCTTGGTGGCGTCGCTCATCCAGGGCAGGGTCTTGATGTCGTCGCCCAAGGATTTCTCCAGGGCAGTCACCAGCTGGTCCATGCTGGCCTTGGCTGCTGGAGGAAAGTTCTTTTTCACCCAGTCCTGGCCCACTGCCTCGCCCAGCGCGCGGTCGGTCATGCTGGAGCATTGCTTCCAGCGCGGCGTCGGTTCCTTCTGTCCGGCCAGGGTTTTTCCAAAAAAGGCAAAGTTCTCGTCGAAGAAGGCCTTGGGCAGGTTCGAGGCCGCGCCGTGCAGCGTGTGCCAGCGGAAGTAGGACTTCCAGGCCTCGATAGGCTGCTTGGCGATCAGTTCGCTCAGTCCCTTGAAAAAATCGGGCGTGGCCACATTCAGCGTCTCAAACGGGCGGATCTTCACGTCCTTGAAGTAGACCGAATAATCGAAATCCGGGGTCAGCTTCTGGAAATCCGCAACCGTATAAATGTGGTAGCGGTTGGCAGGATCGCGCAGGTCGGTGCGGCTGGTGGAGGCCTTGGCCAGCGCGGTCTCGATCTCCATGACCGCCGCTGCTTCCTTGGCTGCCTGCTCCGGAGAGTCTCCGGCCAGGGTGAACATCTTCGTCACGTGCTCGACATACTGCTTGCGGATCTCCTGGAAGCGCTTGTTGTCCACAATGTAGTAGTCGCGATCGGGCAGCGAAAGACCGCCCTGGCCGATGCCGGCAATCTGCTTCGAGGAGTCCTTGTCGTCCTGCTCCACGCCAAAGCGGAACAGAGGCGCCGCGCTGCCCTCGGCCTCCAGCTCGCCCATCAGCGTAGCCAGCTTGTGAGTGTCCTTTAGGGCGTCGATGCGCTTCAGCGCCGGCTCCAACGGCTTCAGGCCCTTCTGTTCCACCAGGCCGGTGTTCATGCAGGCGGCAAAGTAGTCGCCATACTGCTTTTCAAGGGGGGTCTTGGGGCTTGTGGCGGCTGCGTCCAACTCCTGCCACAGCAGATAGCGGTTGCGCTCCTGGACCAGCGAGAAGGACCGCGCCCAGCGCACCTGATCGGCAGGAATGGGGTTGCTCTTTACCCAGTTGCCGCAGGCGTATTGATAGAAATCGGTGCAGGGATCGGCGGTCTTGTCGATGGCCGTCAGGTCGAAGCTCTTGACGGCGATGGGCGGCGCGGGCTTCGACGTATCTGAAGCCGCGGGCGCCTGCGCAAAAGCAGTTCCGGCCGCCAGAATCAGGATGGGTGCGAAACGAAAACAATTCATGAAGTGTCCTCTTGGTGATAGGTCAACCGGCCTGATCCATCGGCGGGAAAATCGCACGTGGACGGAGCCAGGATTAATTTCAGAGCAGCCAATTCACACAAGCTGCGCCGCATAGCAGCCTATCACGAAGGGCGGATGGCCCGCTCCTTGTCAATAGCGGGGGCTAAGACTGACAGCCTGGGAGAGTGACAGAAAATCGCAGGCATGTGAGGTTCTTTGGCGGCCCCACTTGTGAGCTTTGCGGCATTCAAGAACCGAGCCTGGACTCAGCGGAATAATGAAATGTGATAATCAAGCACGCCAATTGTGGCGTCTGCTATATTTCGTGTCAATGCCGCCTGCGGCTGGAACGCAAGGATAGGCATCAGGAGGTCGCATATGCGCGTGATTATGCTGGTTCAATTCCCCATTGAGCCATTCAACACTGCCACCCGAAATGGAACCGTGGGGGCGAAAATCAAACAGATTCTGGATGCCATCAAGCCGGAAGCGGCCTATTTCACCGAGCAGGAAGGCCATCGCGGCGGAATCTTTGTCGTCGATGTCCAAAACTCGTCGGATATCCCAAGACTTGCCGAACCCTTGTTTCTCAGCTTCAATGCCGAAGTTAAGTTTCGCATTGCCATGACGCCCGAAGATCTCGCTCATGCGGACCTGAACGCGCTGGGAAAGAAGTGGGCCTGAAGGAATAGCCGGGTGCCCCACCCTCGCTGCGTCTTTGTTTTTGCGGCTAGGGTGGGATGCAACAAATTCCCATTACGCTTTGCAGATTATTTCCCTCCCGCCCCGCATAATGAAATCAGAAACCGCGCCAATCTGCCGCCCAGGTTGCGCTCAGCACGGTTCGATGCCAACCCTCCCCGCCCCAGCCCCGCGCAGCATAGCCCCCCTCCCCCTATTTATATTTTCAAAACCTTGCAGATTAATTCAGCGTTGTGGAAATCTCCGATGAGACCGCGCCCTTGCAAAACTTGATCCCGCTTGCAAACTGACGATGCGCCCTGCCACACTGAAATCGTGGCCACCCAGACAATCGTCATCCTCGACTTCGGCTCGCAGTATACCCAACTCATCGCCAGGCGCATCCGCGAACAGAACGTCTTCTCCGTCGTGCTGCCCTGCACCGCTCCCCTTGCCGAAATCAAGGCGCTCCAGCCGCTCGGCCTCATCCTCTCCGGCGGGCCGTCGTCTGTGTACGATTCTGACGCGCCTGCTGCCGACCCGAAACTCCTCGAACTGGACGTGCCGGTGCTGGGCATCTGCTATGGACTGCATTTCATCGTGCATCATCTGGGCGGCAAGGTGCTTTCCGCGCCTCGACGCGAATATGGCCATGCTGAGGTCGTCATCCAAGACCGCACAACGCCGTTGTTTGCCGGACTGCCGCCCACGCTCGCCGTTTGGATGAGCCACGGCGACGAAGCGCTCGAGCTGCCCGCAGGCTTCCGTCGCATCGCCATTTCCGCCAATGCTTTGGCGGGAATCGAAAATGCCGAGCGCCGCATCTGGGCGGTGCAATTTCACCCCGAGGTACATCACACGCCGCTGGGGCCGCAGATCATCCGGAACTTTGTCTTCAACATCTGCAGCGCGCGCGGCGACTGGACCCCGGCTCACTTCATCGAGTCCACCGTGGCCGCGATTCGCGAGAAAGTCGGCAAGGGGCACGTCATCTGCGGCCTCTCCGGCGGCGTGGACTCCTCGGTGGCGGCGGTGCTGGTACACCGCGCCATCGGCAGCCAGCTCACTTGCATCTTCGTCAACAACGGCGTCCTGCGCAAAAACGAATTTGAGACCGTGCAGAAGAACCTGCGCGACCGTCTGGGCCTGAAGGTTGTCGCTGTGGACGCGAGCGAGCGGTTTCTAGCGAAACTGGCTGGGGTCACCGATCCCGAGACCAAGCGCAAGCGAATCGGAGCCGAGTTCATCGCCGTCTTCGACGACGAGGCTGCGCGCATCGCCAAAGAAACCGGCGGAGTTGAATGGCTGGTGCAGGGCACGCTCTATCCCGACGTAATCGAATCATCGAGCGTCAAAGGCCCCAGCCAGACCATCAAGAGCCATCACAACGTGGGCGGGCTGCCGTTGGGGATGAAGCTCAAGCTGATCGAGCCGTTGCGCGACCTCTTCAAAGATGAAGTTCGGCGCATTGGCCGCGACCTCGGAATGCCGGAAGAGATTCTGGGCCGGCAACCGTTTCCGGGACCCGGCCTGGCGGTGCGTATCCTGGGCGAGGTCACGCCGGAGCGCGTGGCGCTGCTGCAGGAGGCCGATGAGATTGTTGTCGCTGAGATCAAGGCCGCAGGGCTGTATTCGTCGATCTGGCAGAGCTTTGCCGTGCTGCTGCCGGTGATGAGCGTGGGCGTGATGGGCGACCAGCGGACCTACGCCTACACCGCCGCGGTCCGCGCAGTTCACTCAGAAGACGGCATGACCGCCGATTGGACGCCGCTGCCCTACGAGGTTCTCAAGCGCATCAGCAGCCGCATCGTCAACGAGGTCCGCGGCATCAACCGCGTGGTCTACGACATCACATCGAAGCCCCCCGGCACCATCGAGTGGGAGTGATTTGCCATCAAGGCAGCCGCGCCTTCGGCGCCATTCGTGGCGAATGCAAAATCTGAAATATATTGTCGAAGACGTGCGAGTGGTGCATGAAAACAAAGATAGCTGGCGTCAGTGCTTCCTTTCCAGACGCAGCGATACATCAACAGTGTGAGTGTCGTCGTTCAATGTCAGCTTGTATATGCAGTTGGCGCTGGCAAAGGTCCGCCCCAGCGCTGAATTGGGATTTTGCGCGGCATAGTAGGAGCGCATCGCGCCCTCATTGAAGACCGCGCCGGTGGGCAACTTCCATGCGGCCCACATTGCGGCGCGAAGGTCGTCAGCGGTGTTTTCAATGGTCAGCTTGCCCATGGTATAAACCGGACCCGGCTCGGCTGTAACGGTAAAGCTCACCGTTCCTTGTGCGCGGTCGTAGCTGGGCGTGGGAAGAACTCTGGCCTGCATATAGCCCTTGTTGTGGTACTGGCGCGCGACGAACTCCCAGTTTTCGGTCACGTGCTGGCCGTCGGCGATGTCCCCAGGATGAATATGTGATTGCCGGTCGAACTCCGCCTGTGTGACCAGCAGGCCGGGCGCAAGTTGGACTCCTGTGAGCTTGTACAAGGCGCCCGGTGAAATGGAAACCATAAATGGAATGTGTACGGCCTCCGGCGCGACTACCGGGGCGTTCTGCGGAGTGGCGCGGATTGCGGCTTCCAGGTAGCCTTTGTCGCGGTAGTAGTTGCCCAGGTAGGTCTCGATCTGGTTGGGACTTCCCTCTACGTCATAGGGCGTGCCGGTCAGCTTGACGAGAATTTCCATGGCTTTGGGGTCAAGCGTAGGCGTCGCGCCATCCGGGCGAATCTCGCCCACCTGCACCGGCGGCGCGGTAATGGCGAAGCTCATGGCGGTGACCTTGCCCAGCTTTTGATCGGTGTAGGGAATGGCCGTGACGGTAGCTTTGATGCCCCTGGCCGCGAGCATCTCTTCCAGTGCGCCGCGTACGCTTTCCATCAGCCCGCCTTCGGTTGGAATCTTGCCGTGATAGAGCGGGATACGGTCGTGCAGCGCGGCATCCAGTTCCTTGCCCGGCGTGAGCGGCAGATTCTCCAGGCGGACCGGGTAGAGATCGGTGTGCGGTACCAGCGTATAAATTAGGTCCACGCCATCGAACTTGAAGCTGAGGGTCTCGAAGACCCCGGTGTCCATCAGCTTTTGGGAGTGCTCTTTCATATCGGCGAAGGCAAGGACCGTGCCTTTTTGCAGCCCTGCTGCGGCCAGCAACTCCTGGTCGGAGTACTCCGGGGCGCCCTTGAATTGGATGGTTTTAGGCTGAAACTTCTGCGCGGCGGCGGACAGGCTGGATGCGAGAAGGACAAAGGCTGTCAGGAGCAGGAAGGACGTGCGCTTCATGATAGGGAAAGAGTAGCAAAAGGAGCGGCTCGCTCGGGAAATCATTTCGCTGTTGCTGGCAGCCAAATTCTATGGTTTCAGATGAAAGTACCGTCCTATGCCGCAGCCTTGCTCCGGAAGAACTCCAAAGACCTGCGCAGCCCTTCTTTGAGCGTGATGCGCGGCTCCCAGCCGAGCAGGGCGCGGGCCTTGGCGATGTCGGGACAGCGGCGGGTGGGGTCGTCCTCCGGCAAGGCTTCAAAATGCAGTTTGCTCTTCGATCCGGTTACCTCCAGCACCGCCTGGGCGCACTCCAGGATGGTGAACTCATCGGGGTTGCCGATGTTGACCGGCAGGTGTTCGCCGGAACGCGAGAGGCGCAGGATGCCTTCGATCAGGTCGTCCACGTAACAGAAGCTGCGCGTCTGGTTGCCGTCGCCGTAGATGGTCAGCGGCTCGCCGCGCAGCGCCTGCATCATGAAGTTGGAGATGACCCGGCCGTCGCTGGGGTGCAGGCGGGGGCCGTAGGTGTTGAAGATGCGGACCAGATGGGTGTTGACCCCGCGCGAGCGATGCCAGGCCATGACCATCGCCTCGGCAAAGCGCTTGGCCTCGTCGTAGACCGAGCGCGGGCCGACCGGATTCACGTTCCCCCAGTAACTCTCACGTTGCGGATGCTCCAGCGGGTCGCCATAGCATTCCGAGGTGGAGGCGTGCAGATGGCCGGCGCCGTAGCGGGCGGCGATTTCCAGGGTATTTTCGACGCCGATGGAGCCGGCTCGTAGGGTCTCGATCCCCAGGCGGAGGTACTCCGGCGGGCTGGCCGGAGAGGCAAAGTTGAAGACGTAGTCCACCGGACCCACATCGAAAGGCCGGCAGATGTCCCGCTCTTCAAATCGGAAGCGCGGCTCAGCGGCCAGGTGAGCTATGTTTTCCCGGTCGCCGGTGGAGAGGTTATCGACGCCGACAACCGTGTGGCCTTCGCCCAGCAGGCGGTCGGTGAGGTGAGAACCAAGAAATCCGGCAGCGCCGGTGACAAGTACGCGCATAGTCAACAGTCTATGCTCCAAAGTTCAGAAACTGGGCGCCGCATCTCTCCAGGCAAGCCGCTATGTGGCGTGCCGGCTCTTACACGGCCGGTTTGCGTGGTTTGCCTTGCTGCGCCTGGTAACATGCCGGCCGGCCCACGCTCACATATGTGAAACCATGATCGATCATCTGCTGCGGCTTGTAGAGGTTGCGGCCGTCAATCACGATGGGGAAGCGAACCGCCTGGTTGAGTCGCGCCAGATCAATCTCGGCAAACTCCTTCCATTCGGTCAGGATCAACACCGCGTCGGCGTCCTTTGCCGCTTCGTAGATGTTCGCCGCATAGCTGAGTTTGTCCGAGGGCGGCAGCACCTCTTTAGCGCGCTCCATGGCTGCCGGATCATAGGCCGTGATCAGGGCGCCGGCTTCCAGCAGCTTCCCGATCACGTCGATGGCCGGAGACTCGCGAATATCGTCGGTATCGCCCTTGAAGGCCAGGCCCAGGGCGGCCAGCCGCTTGCCGCGCAGAGTCCACAGCGCCGCCCGCACTTTGTTGAAGAAGATATCCCTCTGTGTATCGTTGACATTGCGGATCTCATCGAGCAGTTGGAAGTCCACGCCCTGCTGTTGCGCCACCCAGTGAAAGGCGGCCACGTCTTTTGGAAAACAAGACCCGCCATAGCCCAGCCCGGCTCTGAGAAACCGGGAGCCGATGCGGCTATCCATGCCCATGCCGGCGGCGATGTCCTCGATGTCGGCGTCCACGGTCTCGGCTAGGTTGGCCACGGCGTTGATGAAGGAGATCTTCAAAGCGAGGAAGGCATTGGAGGCATGTTTGATGATCTCCGCGCTCTGCGCCGAAGTGACCAGAAGTTTGGCCGGCGCCGAGGCGCTGCATGCGCCCGGCAAGGCATCCGGCTGGGCATAATAACTGCCCCCGGTAAGCGGTTCAAAAATGCGCCGGAGTTCCTCTGCGGCGCGCTCGGTGTTGGCGCCCACCACGATGCGGTCGGGATGCAGAAAATCTATAACGGCCGTGCCTTCGCGCAGAAATTCAGGGTTCGAGACCACATCGAAGCTGTCTGGGGCCACGCCGTTGCGGTGCAGCACGCGCCGTATCCACTCGTTGGTGTAGACCGGCACCGTGCTCTTTTCCACGATGACCTTGTAGCCGTTGATGGAACGGGCAATCTGGGAAACCACGGCCTCTACGTAGGAAAGGTCGGCGGCGCCGGTATCGCCCTGCGGCGTACCCACGGCGATGAAAACGGCCTCGCTTTGCCCAACAGCCGCGCCCAGATCTGCGGTGAAGGTCACGCCGCACCCCCGGTGCTTGGCCAGAAGCTCGGGCAAATGTTGCTCGAAGATGGGCACGCCGCCCTCGCGCAGGCTCTTCACCCTGGCTTCGTCATTGTCCACGCAGGTGACCTGATGTCCGATCTCCGCAAAGCAAACGGCTGCAACGAGTCCCACGTATCCGGACCCGATCACACAGATGGAAACTGGCTTCGACATACGCTTAGGTTATTCGTTGCAGGGAGGATGGAGCAAGCTGCACCACGGTTGGGGGCGCATTCATCGACACCAAGGTCACGGTGGGCGGGCGAATGCGCGGCCTGTGCCGTGCGGGGTTGACTCTCTGGTAGAGTGAGATTGCAGCCGGATGGCCCGGCAAGAGGCTTGTTTTCCTGGAGAAGGGGGAAATCCTCATGGCAATTTTCTCGCAATCCACCCCTTCCGCCTGGGCTCCCTTTCGTATCGCGCCCTGGTTTTCCGAGCGGCCTTGGGGC
>JBAVYF010000269.1:0-1545 GCA_049698655.1 Occallatibacter sp.
GAGGACCACTTCATCATCGAGGTGATTGATCCGCGGACCCTCGCGCCCGCGCCGGCCGGCGAGCCGGGCGAGTTGGTCTTCACGACCATCACGCGGGACGGATTCCCCATCATCCGCTACCGGACCGGCGACGTGGCCTCCGTCACCGCCGAGCTGTGCCCCTGCGGCCGGACCTTTGCGCGCATGAGCCGCGTGCTCAGCCGCCTCGACAACCGCATCTTCTTCAGCGGCGCCAGCATTTTCCCGTCGCAGATCGAGGCGATCCTGACGGAGGTGGAAGGCAGCCTTCCGCAATACGAAATCGTCCTCGACTGCGAGGATGGCAAGGACACCATGGAGATCAAGGTGGAGGTGTCCGGAAACATGCCCGCGCTGGACGAGGTCCGCAAGCTGGAGCAACTGCGCCAGCTTCTCGCCCGGCGAGTGGAAACCGTCCTGGACGTGCAGGCCCAGATCACGTTCGTCGAGCCCAAATCGCTGCGGGCTCAGCCGCAGGGGAAAGTAATTGACCGGCGGCAGGAGCCGCGACGATAGACATAACTAGCTCTCCGGCAGCGGCTTACGGCATCGCTACTGCCGGCCTCCGACGCCACGTGAATTATCCCTTTTGACAATCGCATTCCAGGGGATATTCTCTTATTAGAGGCATAAAATCAGGAGGCGGATTGAAATGGAGGGCGTATCATGGCGAAGAGCATGATGATGTCCCTGAGCGTGCTGATGCTCAGCACAATACTGATGAGCGGTTGCCAGACAGCCGGGCAGGTCGTTTCCTCCAAGCCGCTGGCCGCTTGCCCGGAGTGCAACAGCCAGGTGGTGACGAGCAGCATCCAGGGGCTGGACTACACGCGCGTGGTCTGTCCGCCGTGCCAGAAAGTCGTGGTGATGCCCGAGGGCGCGTACTGGCACAGGGAAATGGTTTATTATTGCCCGCGCTGCAAAGCGCTGGTCCCTGTGAATCCTGACAACCGGACGCCGTCCGAACCGGAAGTGGCCGCGCTGAACGAAGTCCTATACTGACGCGTTTGAACCGTTCGCGCGATGACAAAGGCGCTTCATAAAAGGAAGCGCCTTTGTCGCGTTCGGGGTTGCCCTCCGGGCAAAGCTTGATTCATGCGTGGAGGGACTTGCGCGCCTCCAGCTCGGCACGCGTCACCCCCTCAGAGTTTGAGCTTGCCGAGGATTCTCTGCCGCCGTTCTTCGTCATCGACTTTCGCTTGCAATTCTTTCCTTTTTGTCTCCTGTTGGAGACTTATTGCGGCAAGAACGTCAGATTTATACTTCTTGTTAGCCATCTCAAGGTAAGATTTGAGATAATCCACGGCCTTCTGCGCTAGCGATTCATCTACGCCTATGCTAACCATGTTCCGTTCGAACGAGAAACTCTTCGGACCCAACAGACCGGATAGATACGTGTACCCCCCAAAGTTAGCGTAGGACCGAAGCCACGCACCGGTCATGTTGTGGTTCAACTTGAGCCGCAACCTACCTTCCCTGTAATCAACGCCTACGATTCTGACCGGTTCGTTTATGAGAGGGTCATCC
>JBAVYF010000270.1:0-4340 GCA_049698655.1 Occallatibacter sp.
AAATCCGTTGATTACCACGGGGAGAATAAGCAGGTAGATCGAGGATGGGCACTTTCTGGAAAGAATCCACACGTAGGCGGCAAACAGCAGCGATCCGCAAATACCCAGCTCGAGAACTAAGGTTGCCACGATGTTATGAGCGAAAATTCCAGCCAGATAGAATAGATTGCCCACGCCGATGCCGAATAATCTTTGCGCAGTATCTGCGCGGCGATAAATTTCCGTCATGAGCGACAGGATGAAAAACTTGGTTGAAAGGCTTCCGTCCATGTTGTGGATTGCCTGCGATCCCTGCGTGGTAAAGTTCATGAATAGCCTGACGACGACGAGCGCCTGCGCCGCGAGCAGCCCAAAGAGCGTCCAGACGCGCCAGCGCCAAAGTTTGTAAACGACAAGCTGGCATATTCCGGCGGCGATGGATGCCCTGGACATAGTTGCAAAAAGCAGAAAGTAAGCCAGCATCCATCTCTTTCGTCCGATTGTTTCCCTGAAGGCAAACATGATCGCAAGCAGGCATAGAATCTCGATGCCGACAAAGTTGGAGTCGACAAAAAAGAGACTGGCTTTGTAGAGATAGAAGCTGTCGGAGACATCCATTTCCGCGCTTGCCGGCATGTAGGGCGAGAAGATAAGCCGCGAGACGCACTCGATGACCAGAAAGACAAGAACCCAGTTGATGATGCGAGGCGCAAGGCGGCTGAGGCTGGCGGGCGGGTACGATCTGGCCAGAAGCATCATGGCCGGCGCTAATAGCAATGAGGTGAGAAAAAGAACAGGCGTCAGATAATATTTTTCAGCGGCGGGGCTGTGATCGATACCGATCAGCTGGGAGATGGCGATTAAGAGAATCAGAAAAAGCGCGGCGAATATGTCAGCTTCAAGACGGACAAGATAACAGCTCAGAGCGATTGCGCAGAGAATGAGCAGGAAGATTTGCGAGAGGTTGATATAGATTGGGACCGGCACGAAAGAGAAGACGAGAATCGCACAGAAGGCGAAAAGCCTGACGGACGCCGACCAGGAGCCGGAAAATTCGATAGGCCGCGGCCGAAGCGCGATGCATGGAGATAGAGGGTTCATGCCGCTTCGCCTCCGCTCACGGCCAGCGGGCTCATGGACAGATATCTTCGGCGGGCGCGCGCAAATATGGTCAAGGCAGAAGGCAGGCCGATGCCCGCCGAGGCGGCCAGATAGCCGAAGGTGACGCCGGTAATGCCCCATCGAGGCGCGGTGAAGACGGCCAGCATGAGAGTGAACGAGGCCACCGCCATCGACTGCGCAAGAAACGGCTCTCGCTTGAAGGAGCGCAACAGGATGCCCAGGCTCTGCACCACGCAGTTGGCGCCGGCGGCCAGCACCAGCACCGCGAACAGTTGCGGCGAAACCATGCGCGCCGCCAGCCTGGGAGCGATAACGGCCAACAGCGCCGCTCCAGCATCCGCGGCCAGCGCGATCATGGCGAATGCGGTCAGGGCCTGGCCCAGAGTGCGCAAAAATAGTTGGTCAAGCCCCTGGAACTGCCGCTGCGCGATCATTTGGCCAAAGGGCGTAGCCTTGGTCGTGATCCAGGGCAGCGCCAGGCCCGCGATGTAGCCGGCAATGCTGAGCGACATGCCCATCTGTCCGGCTTCCACCGGCCCGCGCAGCGCGAACAAGATGGGAATGAAGACCTGGATCGTGAAGTAAGAGCACATACAAGCGACGGCGATGCGCCATTGAAACGGCCAGACCTCGGAGGCCCAGTGGATGGCAGCCTCGCGGCCCGAATGCCTGAGCAGCCCCGCCAGGAGACGGCGGCGAGAGGCCAAAAAGAAAAGGCCGGTTGCAATCTGACCCAGAACTACCAGGGCCGGCGAGTAGAGCCCGTGATGCAACAGCATGGCGGTCCAGGCCAGCGCTATGCCGACCACTGCCTGTTGCAGCCGCAGCGCGGCCACCGCGCGCACCTGCCCGCATCCATCCAGGAAGGAATAGAAAGGCTGGCACCACAGGCCGGCCATCGATGCGGCGACCGCCAGCAACCAGGGCCCCTGCCAGGCCACCTGCGCCGCACCCGGCGCTGCGTGGCGCGCAAAGAAGAACGCCCCGAGCGGCGCCAGAATCAAGCCCATTGCCGCGGCGGCTATGGTGTACCATCGCACACTGAGTTGAAGCGCAGAGGCCAGCCGCGCGTGGGCCGCCTGGTCGCCGCTCACGCTGCCGTCCCCGTGCAATTTCAGGCGAACGCACTCGTGCGCGGCCAACTGCTGTACGACGAAGGAAAAGCCCAGCTCGAAGACTATCTGCAGTGCAACCAGGCTGAGCAACGTGTAGTAGTAGCCCTGCTCGATGGGAGTGAGGAAGCGAACGATCAGCAGAACCGTCCCGGTGCTGCCCGCAATGCTCACCACCCTCGCCAGAGAAGTAAAGGCGACGGCGCCATCCAAACCCAGAACCCGTGAAATCTTCATCGCGCTTCCCCACCCCAGGCCTCTTCGAGGGCCCGGGACCACGAACCCCAGCGGCGGCGAAGCGAGCGCAGAACATTGACGGCTTCGGTTCCGAGCGCTATCAGCAAGGCCATCGGCAAGGCAAGCAGCAGCCCTGCCAGTAAAATCCAAATTCTGAAGAGCAAAACGGGACGGTCAGGAACGACGGCCGCATCGACAACCTGCGCCTGGGAACCCTGCTGCGCCTCGTCCACCCGCGCCATCTCGTAAAGGCGCATCAACAGGCTCACAACCGCCTCGCGATACTTCACCTCGCGCAGGGCGCGCGCATACTCAAGACCAGCCTGTGTCACCATGCCCCTGGGCGCCACCAGGTCGCCGCTTCCGCGATCATGAGCCACGTCCATGGCGGACAACTGCGCCTCCAGGCCCGACAACTCCTGCCGCGCGCGCGCAAGGTCCGGATTCCCGTCGGCGGCAAACTGGCGCATCGCCTGGATCTCGACCTGCTTGGCCGCAACCTGGGCGCGCAACATGGCCGCCGAGGCGATCATGGCGTGGGCCTGGCCGTCAAGCTCTATCACGCCGGTGCGTTGCTCGGTCTGCTTCATCTCCTCTTCAGCGCGCGCCAGATCCTCGCGCGCGCCGGCCACTTGCCGCTCGAAGAAGAGTCTTCGCCCGGCCGCCTCGCCGACCGCCAGAGTCGCCGAGAAGCGCTGGTATTCCTCAACCCAGCCGTTGGCCAGCTCCGCGGCTCTCTGCGGATTCCGGTCAGTGACCGAAAGGCGGATCAGCCCGTCCTTCAACCCGTCGTCGATGGATGTCTTTCTCTCCCACCGCTTGCGCGCCGATGAAAGGCGCCTCGCGTGATAGAGCGCCTGCAGATGAAAGCGCGCCGCCATCGCATCCTCGACGGTGCGGCTTTTCAGCAGAGACACCTGCAGATCGTTGGGGTTCTTGATGCCCAGGGCGCTCGCGCCCACGCCGGCCATGGCACTCAGGCTGCTCAATTGCGTCATCATGGCCGCTCCCGCCGAACCGCCCTGCTGGGGCGGCAGAATGACCGTGGTGGCGGTATAGCGGCTGGGCAGCAGCAAGGCGACTGCCGAGGCCAGCGACAGGGTGGCAAGCGTTGCGATGCCGACCAGCTTCTTTCGTTTGATGGCCACGCGGATCACGGGCGGCAGAGAGCCGGTGGAGGTCTGCGATGCGAGTGCGGCGGGTTCTTGATTTTCTGTTGGCACGCTGGGTTTCCTTTTTTCGCCGGGTAGGATTTTTTCAGTTGCGCCGCACGCTCCCCGTTTGGAATTCTGCGCCGTCGGCTGTGCCGAAGTGGAGGCTGGCAGCCATCGCACTGCCCGCCGCCATTGGAAAAAACGGTTGGGAGCGAGTGAATTGCCCGGCCACTGAACCGGAAAACTGCGCTCAGATTACCCGCGAAAGGACGAGCGCGAACGGAGAAGAAGAGAAAACCGCCAGCGTGAAATCGATTATGGGAAGACACTCACAGGCCTGTTCAATTTCGGAACAGGGCCAGACTACTACTGCATTTTTTCTTTGGTTCCGCCGGTGAGATGTGTAAACAATGGGGCGTCTATGAGAAACCATTCATCTGCCCGCTTGAACCTTCGCCGCGTGATGCTGCTCTGCGCCGCCAGCGCCGTGGTTGTAGCCTTCTGCGCTCCCCAATCGCGCGCGCAATGTCCAGCAGGGGAGGATCCCGATTCGTACGGCTGCCAGCTGCAACAGGTTGCGCCTACGCCTTCCACGACCCAATCGCCTGCATCGCCTGACGTGCTGACGATGCAGGAAACTCCGCAGCAGGGAACGCCGAGGGCGGATTTTTCCACGGACGCCTCGGCCGACCAGAGCCTCTCCGGCGGCGCGAATTACTCCGAGCAGGCGTTGCGC
>JBAVYF010000271.1:0-10998 GCA_049698655.1 Occallatibacter sp.
GGACCACCAGCCCACCGTCGTGTCATTGTCGTGTCCGCCGGTGTAGGCGACCAGGTCGCGACTGTAATTATGCGGGCGAAAGGATGGGCCTTGCGGATCAGTGCCGAATGCGAATTGTAAAAGGCTCATGCCGGGCAGGCCAAACTTTTGCCGCAGTTCCTCCACCGGCGGAGTGATCACACCCAGGTTCTCCGCCACAATCGGCAGTCCGCCAAATGCGTCCTGCATCGCCGACAGAAAATTTTCTCCCGGCCCTTTGGTCCAGCGCCCGTGAATAGCGGTTGCTTCGCCGGCCGGAACCTCCCAGTAGGCTTCAAAGCCGCGGAAGTGGTCGAGGCGCACCATGTCGAAAAGCGCGAGCGAGGCGCGGAAGCGCTCGATCCACCACTTGTATCCGCTGGCGGCCAGAAGATCCCAACGATAAATAGGATTCCCCCAAAGCTGCCCGGTGGCGCTGAAATAATCCGGAGGCACGCCGGAGACCACGGTCGGGTTGCCCCGATCGTCGAGATAGAAGAGATCGGGATGGGCCCAGACATCCGCGCTGTCGTGCGCGACATAGATGGGGATGTCGCCCATGAAACGGATGCCGCGCTGCTGGCAATAGGTCTTGAGATGCTCCCACTGCCGGAAGAATTCGAATTGCCAATACTTGAAGGCCTGTATTTCCGGCGCCAGTTTCCGCGACCACTCGCTGACAGCACGCGCGTCCCGGTTGCGAATCTGCGCGTCCCATGAGGTCCAGATCGTTCCGTGGTGCGCATCCTTGCAAGCCATGAAGAGCGCGTAGTCGTCGAGCCATGGGCTGGCGCTTTCGCAAAAGCGGTCGAAGTCCGCGCGATCCGCGGGCGATCCATCGGCAAAGAAAACCTGCGCCGCCCGGCGCAAAGCCGTCCTCTTGAACTCGATCACTGGACCGTAGTTGACAGCTTCTTCGGGAAACATCGGCGCCTGAGCTAAGTCTGACGATTGGAGCAGGCCCTGTTCTTGCAGGCGTTCAAGACTGAGCAACATCGGGTTGCCGGCAAAAGCGGAGAAACACTGGTACGGGGAGTCGCCATACCCGGTGGGATTCAGCGGCAGCACTTGCCACAGCTTTTGTCCGGCTGCGGAAAGGAAATCAGCGAATTCGTAGGCGCACGGGCCGAGATCGCCGATGCCGAAACGACCGGGCAGAGAAGTAAAGTGCAGCAGGATTCCACAACAACGCGGGACTTTCACGCAGTAACCATACACGCACCGGCGGCGTTAGAGCAACGCCGGTCGGGATTGCGCTCCGTAGAGAATGCTCGCGATGGCGGGCAAACCTGCGCACAAATTCGCGCAGGACTATGATGCGGCGTTTGCTCTGTTGGCATTCTGCAAGAGATTCTTATTGTTCGTCCAGGTTCAGCCCATAGAGGTTGACAGTGGAGGTATGGGCGCTCACAATCGGCAGGTCGCCGGGCGCCAGGCCGATCAGCCGGTAGTCGGTTGCGGCAATGGGACGCAGATTGGCGATGGTGGCCACGAGTTGGGCATCTCCGTTAGGAACGGCGATGCGGTAAATGGGCTTTCCTTTTTCAAGGAAATTCTGGAAATAGAGAAAACGGCCGTCGTGGGACCAGGCTGGATCACCGACACCTTGAGTGGTGAGAGTGGTCCAGCGCTCCTGCACCCGGTCATAGAGCAGCAACGCCCTCTGGTCCAGGCGCATCGCGGCGATGTAACGGCCATCGGGCGATAGCCGCGGACTGAAAAGCCCCGTAGAGCCGGGAATCTCGGTCACCTTGCGGGATGGAATGTCCAAAAGGTAGATGGCCTTGGGCTGGCGGCTATCCATGCGGTTGGGCAGCCGTCCAAAGACGATCGTCTGTCCATCGCCCGACCAATCCGGATCTGCCTCGTTGCGGTCCTCATTGAGGAGTGGAACCGGCTTTCCGCCTTCCGCGTCGATGAGGTAGAGCTTCCAGGGCATCCCCGGCTCCTCCGCCATAAGGGCCAGGCGCTTGTTATCCGGGGACCACTTCATGGAGAAGATGCGCAGGGGCGGGGTGGTCAATTCGATGCGTTGGCTGCCATCGATCCGGCTGCGCCACAGGGAACCGTCGGAGGCATTGAGCCATGCCACCCACTGGCCGTCGGGTGAGTATTCGGCCAGGGCTGCCGCACTCAGATTCTGTTCCAGAGCGATAAATGCGGAGGACTTGGGCAGCGCGCGCAGCAACTCAATCTGCGCATTCACTCCGATAAAGTAGATGCGATGGCCGACCGGCGAAGTTGTCGGAGCCTCATAGGCAAGCGGCCCATTGGTGATTTGCCGTGGCTCGCGGTCCTTCAGAATCCAGGGCCGTTCACGCAGCGCCCAAATTTCGAAGTGGTCGTAATCGAGGTTGTGCCGTGACTGGAAGACATAATCCTCGCCGTCTGAGGTCCAGCTCCCGCAACACTCCGAGGCGGGCTGGCTCCAGCCCGGCAGCAGCGGATGAAGATTTGAGCCATCGGCCGCCACTTCCCACAACTCGGTGGTCTGGCGCTTGGGGTCGTGAAGGGTGAAGCGCAAACGCCGGCCATCCGGCGACCAGCGCAGCCAGAAAGCCCGGCCGGTTGTGGTGATGAGCCTGTGAGGATCGCTGCCATTTTCTCCCACAATCGTCAATTCGTTGCCATTGGCAATCAGCAGGTGGTGGCCGTCGGGCAGCCAGGTTGCATCGTGGGCCAACACTTTGGGTACGCGCCGGGCATCGCCGCCGAGGGTGGGCACAATCCATAGTGGTTGTTCGGGCTCGGCCTCCAGATGACTGTGAATGAGCAGCCTGGAGCCGTCCGGCGCAAGCGAGCCAATCAGAGGGGCGCCAATCTCCGTGGGCAGATGGACGAGTGCGATCTCGCCATTGGCGGCCAAGGCAACCGCCAGCTCCAGGTTGCCGTTGTTCATCTGCGAGAAGTAGAGCCGCGTGCCGTCGCTCGCCGAACTGGAGAAGCTCTCCACTTCCAGATCATCCTGATCGTTGGTCAGTACATGCCCGGAATAGGTAATCTGCTCAACCCGGTAGGGTCTGCGAGCGGGCGGTCGAAGGAACAGGGCCAGACCCAGCGCGAGGCAAACGCACGTCAATACCGCCGCAGCCCAGCGCCAGCGCATGTTGCCTGCAGTTTGCGATCCCTGGGTTGCGCCAGGCAAGAGGGATTCGGCGGGCTGTGCATCGACCGTCTTGACCGGGGCGATGAACCGGTAGCCGCGCTTGGCCAGCGTCTCAACAAAACGGGGATTCTCGGCGCGGTCGCCCAAAGCTTCGCGCAGCTTGTTAACGGCAATGCCCAGGCTGTGGTCGAAGTCAACGGTTGTGTCCGTGCCCCAAAGCAGTTGCTGCAGCGATTCGTGAGAGACAACCTCGCCGGGCTGTTCGAGAAGCGCCGCCAGCAGCTTGAAGGGCTGGCTTTGCAGCCGGACGCGCACTCCGGAACGGCGCAGTTCTCCGCTCTTCAGGTCGGCCTCGAAGATTCCGAACTGTACCCGCCTGGCGCCGTTTTTGTTCTCTTTGGTAGACATCAATGTCTGGCCAATCCCCGGCACGTAGTATACCGGAGAAAGTTAAATAGGTTCTATTTCCTAGTAGACGGAGAGAAAAATCGTCAAATTTCCTGGAGAACTTCGCCCTCAACTAGCTAGAAAATATACGGTTTAGCGGAAGGCCCTCAGATGATAGCGAATTAGCGCGGTGTGAATTGACCGCTCCCGCCCCTGAGGAGTGTTCTCATTCTCGGTTACCAGGAGAAGCGCTGGAAGTGCTGAATTCCCGGGCCAGAATTCTCAACGCAACACAACGATGTATTTTGGAGGACTTCGTGATGCATCTACCGTTTGGACCGCAAACCTGCGGAAAGCTATTTCGCAGAATGATTCTGCCACTCCTTGTCTTGGCTGTTTCCCTGACAGGAATTTCCAACTTGAACGCGCAAACCGATACCGGGCGTGTCCTGGGTACGGTTGTCGATCCCTCTGGCTCCGTCGTTCCCGGAGCCGCCATCTCCATCACGAATATCGCTACGGGGTCTGTGAACTCGGCCATCTCAGATGCCCAAGGCAGCTTCTCGGCACTTTCGCTGGTGCCCGGCGTCTACAAGGCAACGGTGGTCGCGAAGGGCTTTGAGCAGGAGACGGTCAGCTTCGACCTGCAGGTCTCCCAAGTGAAGTCGATCAACTTTGTGCTCAAGCTGGGCGCTTCCACTGAAACCGTAGAGGTCACCTCGGCAGCTCCTCTGCTGGATACCGATACCTCGTCGATGGGCGAGGTGATCGAGGGCCAACAGCTTTCTGACCTTCCGCTCAACGGACGCAACTTCACCCAGTTGGCTCTTCTCTCGCCAGGCGTCACCAAGGGCGCGTACGGCAGCGTGGCCAGCGGTGTCAACGGCAATGCCGAGACCTTCCGCAACGGCGAAACCGGCGGCGCGGCTCTCTCGGTGAATGGCCTTGTTCCCGAGGCCAACAACTTCATTCTGGATGGCGTAGACAACAACGAGTCGCTCGCCAACTCGATCAACTTTTTCCCGCCGGTTGAGGCGATGCAGGAGTTCCGCGTCAACACCAGCAACGCGCCGGCAGAGTTCGGCCGCGCAGGCGGCGCTGTCATCCAGGCCACCATCAAGTCCGGAACCAACCAGATTCACGGTTCGGGCTTCCTGTTCGCTCGCGACTGGCATGTCGACGCCAATCCCGACTACTTCGGTGGCACCCCGTTGCCCTTCCACAGAAAGCAGTTTGGTGGCACTCTGGGCGGACCCATCCTGAAGAACAAGCTCTTCCTCTTCGGCGATTACCAGGCCCTGCGGCAGATTCAGCCGGACAGTCCGGCCTGGAATACCATCCCTACGGATCTCATGCGCCAAGGCAACTTCCAGGACCTGCTCGGCGTCGTAAAGTCCGGAACGGGTCTCACCGCCACGGGCTACACCTTGATGCCCAATGCCAGCTACTCCGGATGCGCCAGCGTCACGTTGGCCAATGGCACGGTGCTTGCCCAGGGGACACCGCTGACCGTCGGCAACGGCGGCATCGGCGCCATCTTCGATCCCACCACCTGCAAGCAGTGGAACTATGGCGGCCAGCCCAACTACATCGACCCCTCACGTCAGAATGCGGCAGGCATCAAGTACCTCAATGCCTTCCCAGTCCTGGGCCCCAGCAATATAAGTCCAAACGCCACCGGACCGCACTACTTCGGTGAGTACAACTACATGAATACTCAAGTGGAGATTCGCAACTTCAACGATTTCGATGGACGGATTGACTGGGTGGCTACCAAGAAGGACACCATTTTTGGCCGTTACAGCTACGGACAGGACGTCTTCGACAAGACAGTGAGTGTCGTGGGCACGCCTTCTGGATTCGCAGCCGGCAACAACATCAACCATCCGCGCGGTTACGTCATCGGCGAAACGCATGTCTTCAGCCCGTCCATGGTCAACGAATTCCGCTTTGGCTACTCGCGTCCGCTTTACGGCTACGTGAACCCCTATGAGGGCGTGCCGTGGTCGCAGAATCTCGGCATCGTGAACGCCAACCGCAACGCATTGCTGGGGGGCGGCGCACTGATCGGCGGCTATAACAACGAGATCAGCTACACCGGTGACGGCGGACCTTATCTGGTCCCTCAGCATGACTACCAGTACACCGATTCGCTCTCCTGGTCGCACAAACAGCACACCTTCAAATTCGGCGCCAACATCATGAAACGCGGCGTGAACTTCTTCCAGGGCAACGATTCCAAGGGTTACTTCTTCACCGGCCCCGACACCGGCGACTTTACCGGCTATGAAGCCTCGGAAGTCGTTGCGGGCTTCATGGACAACTATTCGATCTCCAACTCAACCGCCTATTTCGACACCAGCAGTTGGGAGACAGGATACTTTGCCCAGGACGACTGGAAGGTCAACAGCCGGCTGGTCCTCAACCTAGGCCTCCGCTATGACCTCTATACCTACCCGGTCGAGGCCAACAACTATCAATCGAACTTCAATCTGACCACGGGTACGCTCTTGCGGGCCGGGGCCAACGGCAACTCGCGGTCCCTGATCGACACAAACCGCGCCAACTTAGCTCCTCGCATTGGTTTTGCCTACGATCTGACCGGCAAGCATTCCAATATCGTGCGCGGCGGATACGGCATCTTTTACTACCAGGTTCGCGGTGGCGTCGGCGACGTGCTGAGCAACAACCCCGACTTCAACGGAACTGCCTCTTATTCCGCCTACAGCGGCTATCGGGTTACTTTCACCGGGCAGGTTGCGCCGAACACCACTCTGAATACAGCGACTCAGACACCCCTGCCGCTGCCCACCTACCCCGATACTGCAATCGAAGCCAACCCCACAAACGCCAGCGTGATCTCCTACTCCCAGAAGGATCCAACCTCCATGGTCCAGGAGTGGAACCTGCAGTTCGAACACCAGTTCGGATTGAACACCGTCGTCGACGTAGGCTATGTCGGCGCCAAGGCCGATCATGAAACCAACACTTACAACTACACCAACAATCAGTTGGTCACCGGCGCCAAGTTCTTCGGCCCGCAGGGTCTCGGTGTCACCGTCAACACCAACAACGGCTCCTTCAAATACAACGCCTTGCAGGCCCGGCTCAACCACACTCTGAGCCATGGACTGCTGGCCACCGTTGCCTACACCTGGGGCCATGGCCTCGACAATGCCACCGGCGCCTATTCGGCTACGGGCGCATCCACCATCTTCATGACCGCCAATGGCCCTCTGTTCAGTGCTAACTATGGCAACTCCGACAACGACCAGCGCCAGGCAATTACCATCTCCATCCTTTACCAGCTGCCTTTCGGCCATGGCAAGCAGTTTGCCGGCCATCTGCCCAAGGCCGCCGAATACGTGGTGGGCGGATGGCAGTTTAACCCCTTCTGGATAGCCGGATCCGGCACGCCCGACAACCTCTCCATCAGCCCCGCCAGTTCCAGCAGCCCCGGCAATCGTCCGGATTACCTTGGCGGCGCCAAGATTGGCGAGATGACGAAAAACTCCAACGGCACTTACCAATGGTTCAAGACCAGCGCTTTTGCGCCTCCTCCCACCGTATTGGTAGGCGGGAACGCAATCTACACGCGCCCCGGAACCCTGGCCAGGAATACCATCCCAGGACCCGGCTATAACCAGTTAACGGCCTCGCTCTTCAAGAACATTCCCATTGCAGGGAGGGTCATGGGCCAATTACGCTTTGAGGCGTATAACCTGCTCAATCACCCGGAGTTTACCAATCCGGATTCCGGCTACTATGACGGAAATTTCGGGCAAATCAACGGAACGCGTCAGCACTCTGAGCGCGAGCTTCAGGGAGCACTTCGCTTCACTTTCTGATCTCGTCATTGCATTTGCTTTCCTCGCGGCAGTCTTCTGGGCTGCCGCGGGCTTTCTCTCCTAACTCAGCCTTCCTCTTATGCGCAGCAGCGCATAATGAGGGAATGATGGTTCGCTCGCTTTCCAGCGGAGCGATCTTCGGAGAATGCTGTGCGATTGCGGCCCTATTTCGTTCTGACTTTTTGGCTGTCTTGCGTGCTCGCCGCATCCTGGGCGCAGGCTCCGCCTCCACAGGCTCCGCGCATCGACAAAATCGATCCGCCGGGATGGTGGGTTGGCCTGCCCGATCCCATGCTACTGGTGCATGGCGAGGGCTTGAATCGAGCGCGCTTCACTTTGAGCGGCGACAGCGTAACTCTTGACCGCACTCAGGCTTCGGAGAACGGCCACTGGGCTTTCTTGTGGCTGAAGATCGGCGACGCCACGCCGCAAACCCTGTGGGTGACGGCCACTAACGATCAGGGCCAGGCGCGCCGCGCCTTTCCACTGGCCGAGCGCACGCGCGATGCAAACGCGCATCAAGGCTTCTCTTCTGCCGACGTGCTTTATCTGGTGATGACCGACCGTTTTGCCGACGGAAACCCGGCTAACAACCAGCCCGGCAACAATCGTGCGGCCGTTAAGGGCTGGCATGGCGGAGATATTGCCGGCATCGAGCAGCATCTGGATTATCTGCGCGAGCTTGGCGCCACGGCGCTGTGGACCACGCCAGTGGCCTCAAACGGCGCCATGCCCGAGTCCTATCACGGCTACTCCGCGACGGATTTATATGCGGTGGACGCACACTTCGGCACGCTGGCGGATTACCAGCATCTCTCCGATGCGCTGCGTGCCAAAGGCATGAAGCTGGTGATCGATCTGGTTCCCAATCATATCGGCGTTCAGCATCCGTGGATGCTGGATCCGCCCGCGCCGGAGTGGTTTCATGGCACGCTCGCAAATCATCGCTTAACGCAATCCAATTTTTATGCGCTGGTGGACCCACACGCGCCGCGCCAGGCATGGAGCGCGATCACCGATGGCTGGTTCACGGACGCCATGCCCGACCTGAACCAGGAGAATCCGCTGGTCTCGCGCTACTTGATCCAGAACGCGCTATGGTGGGTGGAGACGGCCAATTTAGACGGCATTCGCCTGGATACATTTCCCTACGTGGACCGCGCCTTCTGGCACGACTTTCATGCGACGCTGCACAGCGTCTATCCGCATCTGACAACCGTGGGCGAGGTATCCAATGGCGATCCCGAAGTTACCTCGTTCTTCGCCGGAGGGGTAGCGCATCGAGACATCGATACGGGGCTCGACACGCCCTTCGATTTTCCAGTGTACTTCGCCCTGTGCGATGTTCTGGCTCATGGCAAACCCATGACGAAGTTAGCCGAAGTCCTGCGCCAGGATTCGCTTTATCCGCATCCCGAGCGGCTGGTTCCGTTTATCGGAAACCACGATACGACACGCTTTATGACCGAAGCCGGCGGCTCCGCGACGAAGCTCAAGCTGGCGTTGGGCCTGTTGGTTACGCTGCGCGGCATGCCGCAGATCTATTCCGGAGATGAGATTGGGATGGATGGCGGCGGAGATCCGGGCAATCGTCATGACTTTCCCGGCGGCTTTCCGGGCGACGCGCACAGCGCCTTCACCAAGGCAGGCCGCACGGCCGCGGAAGAGAATATCTTTGCCTGGACCTCCGGGATGCTGGCGCTGCGTTCAACGCATCCGGCGCTGCAAACAGGGATCGAGCAGAACCTCTTCGCCGATGAGGATGTCTTCGCGTTTGTCCGCTCACCGGACGAGGCAGGCTGCGCACCGGATCACTCCAGCGACCGGTTGTTGATCGTGGTGAACAAGGCGGAACGGAGCAAAGTTGTGGACCTGCCGGTGGAAGAGACGGCGCTGGCCGGGTGTACGGAGTTTCAAGCCACGGAGCCAGCCACGGGAATTACTCCAGTGGTCAGCGGCGGAAAGCTGCATATCGAAGAGCCGGCGTTGTCGATGACGGTCTTCGATGTGCATTGAACCGCCGCTCGTTTCAGCAATGTCGGCGAAGCCTCCGGGGAGATTCTGCAAATCAAGATCAATGCGCGAGACCGGCAGATGTGTGAGAGCCGGTTAGCGATCAATTGACGAGTTTCTCCATCGAGGTGATTTCGATGATGAGCGGATGGCAGGGGTTGATGCGTTTCAAGGGTGTGCCGCTGATGTGGGGGGTTGCGGCACTGCTGGCCGGATGCGGAGGCAACGGAGGCGGTACTCCGCCGGTCACGCCGCAGGCGGCAACGCCGTCGCTTTCGGTGAGCGCGGGGACATACACGGTTTTACAGAGCGTGGCGATTACGGACTCCACCAGCGGGGCAACCATCTATTACACAACCAACGGCGCTGTGCCGACGACGTCTTCGGCTGTGTATTCGGCGCCGATCCCCGTGGCTACCACCACGACTACCGAGGCGCTGGCCGTAGCCAGCGGCTACACGAACAGCAGCATCGCCTCGGCCACTTACACCATCAACCTTCCCGCGGCTCCGGCGATTGCCCCTATCACGGACATCCACCAGGGATTCATTTACCAGATCGTTACCGACCGCTTCTTTGACGGTGATACAACCAACGACAATCCTTCTGAGAGCCCCAGCCTCTATGACTCCAACGGATTCACAAACCCCGCGAACGCCGACTGGAATCTGTATTGGGGCGGTGACCTGGCGGGAATTCAACAGAAGCTCAGCTATCTGCGGTCGATGGGCGTGGCCGGCATCTGGATCTCGCCGCCGATGAATAACATTCGCGTCAACGCCGGGGCAAGCAACGGCGAAACCGGATACCACGGCTACTGGCCGCGCGACTGGATGCAGATCGACGAGCACTTTGGAGATGACACCAACAGTTGGACGGCCTTCGATAACCTGATTACCGCGGCGCACGCCGATGGCATCAGGGTCTATGTGGATTTTCCCGCTAACGATTCCAATCCCATCGGCGCCGGCGAAGATGGATCGCTCTATAACAATGGAATGCTGGTTACCACGTACTCCACAGACACCGGAACGACTCCCTACTATCACCACAACCCGAATATCAGTAACTACGAAGATCGCTACCAGGTGCAGTACTATACGCTCGAAAGCCTGGCGGATCTGGACCAGACCAATCCATGGGTCGATTCGTATCTTAAGACGGCGGTCACAAATTTTCTAAATCATGGCGTCGATGGCTTTCGTTTCGATGCGGCCATGGAAGTGAATTGGTGTTGGGAATACAGCCTGGAAAACACCATCGCCAACTGGAGCGGCGCCTCGAGCCCGGCCAGGATGACTGGGCAGCCCTTTATCTTTGGCGAATGGGATGAAGGCTCTGGAGATGCGTTGTATCCGGATTCGGTAAAGTTTTCCAACAACAGCGGAATGAGCCTGCTGGACTACACGCTCTACTGGCAACTGGCCGCTGTCTTCGGCACCGACGGCAGTTTTTACGATATCGATAATGAGCTGACGCTGGAGGACAAGGGTTCGTCGACAATCCCGGCGCAGGCCTTTACTCAGCCCAACGACCTGGTGACCTTCTTCGATAACCACGACAATCCGCGCATCATGTCGCACGGAGCGGACCGGATGGCAGTCAAGCAAGCCATCAGCTTTCTGC